>JAPUHG010000192.1 GCA_027297845.1 Gammaproteobacteria bacterium
CGGCGCACCCAGAAACTCGGTGACTTCCGACAGGGTGTCAACCGGGTGGCTGCGCAAGTCCTCGTAACGTACGGTCAGGCTGGCGTCGTTGCCAGCCAGCCGACGCTCCCACATATTGTGGAACTCGATCACCGCCGGCAGTCCGAGCTCCTCGTGCATCAAGAAATCCCACATCGATATGCTATCTCGATCGATTGGCTCACGTAGTGTGCTGTTGATTAATTCACGCTTGTAGGCCTTGGTCCGCCTGGTGACCTGAAAATACCAGGATACAGCTACATCGCAAGGATAGCGGACGAGCAGAATCACCTTCTTCCCACTTGCAACTCCAGGACTGCATTCGTCGAGTACTTCCTGGGTCACACTTTCGTATGTATAGTAACCGTTGCTAATCAAAAAGCGCGGCATGGAACGATTGCGATTGTAGAACTCGTCGGATTTTACGATTCTTCGCGGCGGCAAGCCATAGCGCATCTGGTACAAGCGCGACAGCATTACACGGAACCATGTTCCACCAGTCTTGGGGTGGTTGATGACAATGATGTCAGCGTTGCGTGACTTGGTCCTGTGCAATCTTCGCAGGAGTCTGGATCGCGCTGCGATTCTCATCGATCGCGGCAGGGCGCCAGTGAGTGCCACCGCCGAGGAAAGCATTATCCGATCTGGAATACGACGCATTATGATCTCGCTCACCAGCCTCACAAAGGGCGCGATCCGAGACTCGAAAACTGCGAGGCAACGACCAACCAAGGCTGGCTCAGAACCAGCCGGCGCCACGATAAGTGTACTAAGGTACACAATAGGTAATCAGCAATCAACCGAGCAATATTTCGAAAATCCTTAGCCCTTCGTTCCTTGAGCCCCGATGGCTACAGGCCTGGTGAAATAGGCGAACTAGCCTTGCCCCCGACCCTTGATTGCCGGCGAGCCATGCGAATAAACCGCATGCGGCCAGCGTCGCCCGAAACACATCCATTGATCCGGCTCTTCGCGAATCCATTCCTCAAAGATCGCAAACACCTCTCGGGTCATCTGGACCGCTTGTTCAGTGGTGGACGCATCCGGGTCGCTCGGCGGAATCGGCCTGCAGATCGTTATGCGATATCTCATTCCGGGAAGACGTTCCGCCCGCACCGGAAAAAACTCACATTGATGGCGTAACGCTAGCCGGGCTGCGGTCGTGTTGGTCGGCGTGGGCACGCCGAAAAGAGGAATCAGATCACCGCTATCAAGGCGTGTATCCGAAGTCAGACCCACGATATTCCCCTGCTTTAGTTCCCTGGTCAGAGGACGCATGCAACCATCACGGGATATGAAAATGAATGGAAATTTAGACCTTTGCCTGAATAGATAGTCACGCAGATACGGATTCTTTTCGGGAGCGTAAATTGTCGTTATCCGCAAGCCGTACTTCGCAGTAATAAAAGCACCAATCTGCCAGGCGCCGATGTGGCCAGTTATCATCACCGCCGGCTGGCTACGGAGCCTGTCAAGGTCAACGCCCTCCTCGATGACAAACTCTATGCGTTCGTCAAGCTCGGCCCAGATCTTCTCCGCCATTACCAGGTCCACAACCGCAGTCCCCAGGTTTCCGCAGGTACTTCGTGTGAGCTCTTCTATCTCGCGCGGATCTTTTTCCGGAAAAGCGACTGTCAAGTTGCCGCGAATTTTGTTGGTAAAAGGAAGTACCGGCTTCAGATTTCTAAACAGGAAATTTGCCAGCCTGGCGGCACGCTCCGGGGACATCAAGCGCAACACCCCGAAAAGAGCTTTAACGGCGAGCGCCTCCAGCATCCAGCCAATTTTTCGCAGCTCCATCATAAAGTCACTTCGTGCCATAGCAGAATAATCCGAAGAGCACACCGGTCGAGGTTATTACCAGGGAAAATGAAGGTTGGCATGGGAAACTCCACAGTTCAATATCTATCGGGAAACCGGATCAACGAATTACTCCACGCCTGTAGAGCTTCCACAACAAACCCCAGACAAAAATCAGGGGATACCGTCTGACCCGATCAGGAATCTCAACTGGTTGCCCGGTATGACGTTCAAGTTTCCAGGCCGCATAATCCAGACCGCCATCGAAAGTAAATAGTGCCTTTAATAAGCGAGCCACCGACAATATCTTTCCCAACACTCTGCGTACGACCCATCCCCAACGTCCAATGCGACGGCGAGAAGCGGGAATCGTAACGGCATATTGTGCGGTCTTTCCGCTACCGGTAATGTTCAGCGGATAACGCATTGTTTCCGCTACGGCCGTGCTCACGGCGACATAATGATCCAAATCGTAATCTATCAGTTCCTGCGCACGCCCGGCGCTCTCGGTACG
This sequence comes from Gammaproteobacteria bacterium, assembly GCA_027297845.1. Classification (GTDB taxonomy): domain Bacteria; phylum Pseudomonadota; class Gammaproteobacteria; order Steroidobacterales; family MnTg04; genus MnTg04. The sequence continues at coordinate 2,333 of JAPUHG010000192.1, forward strand.
CAACTCGGCCGAATAGCTCAAGCGTAATCCTTGCGCCCACAAATCAGTAACCGTTCCGGAGTCTGCCACGACGGGCAGAACCCGCTCCAGAAATGTTTTCGCAGCGAGGCCGAAATACTCTTCCATATTGATTCTTACCGTGTGGTCGCAGCACCAGAGTATTCTCATAGGTTGAGTGAATCGACCCCAGAAATACGAGTGCATCGATCGACGAGAAAGACCGCGATGCAGATCAGCAGTCGACAAAATATTGTACTTTACGCGTAGCGTTTTGCCTTCCACCGAAAATTCCTTGTAGAAAACATTTGGCGGCAACAGCCAATTCAGGAACGCACGGAATTTACCCGGGTAGACCGCCAGATAACTGTCAACAATGAGATACAAATCGACAATTCCGTCAAACGGATCATTGTTTCGCATACAGGAGCCGTAATACAGAATCGAATTGACGGCATCCCCATGGTGGTTGCGCAGGAAGGCAACCAGTGTATTTAACTCGTTCGAAGCCGGCGCTTCAGCATGCACATCCATCAGAGCTTCACCATTTTCATCGCTCATCGGGCTTAGATTCGGAGGAAAATCAGTTCACCTGCATTAATGATTTAGACGGGACCGGATTCAATGTGAGCGTGCAATATCTCTCCATCCAAAGTAAACGGCCCGTCAAATTCCAAACTGATAGTGTCGACATTATAACTGAGGTACCCCTGCTCCGGAGTCATATGGCGACTTGGTTTGCCGCGCAACAGGGACGGTAAATTCCATAGTAACCGCTTCGCCGGACTGCGAACCTTGGTCACGTGTATAGATTTCCCATTTTTTTCACCCCAATAAGGATGCATACCCAGGAATAAGCGTTCGAGACTGCTGACCAGTAGCATTGTAATGCTTTGCGGCGACGAGGCCGGCTGCTCATCACTGCCTATAGCGATATCGACCGGCTGAAAAAACCTCGGATCGCGGCGTGCTATCCCCCACATCGAACGAAGCATTCCCAGCCCCAGGCTGAGTTCGCTTTTCATTCCGCGAGAATGAATATTTTCGTTGGTGTACTCGATTCCCTGGATAACTGCCCCCGCGCCGAAAAACATGCCGTAATGGACCGGCTCGCTAGCGCCTGGTTGCACACGAAGAACGGGCCGGCTTTGAATTTCTATTTGCCCGGCGCCGCTTTCTACCCATTGGCGTAAGCGCTGCAAGGCACCAGGCACGCTGCCGCGCGAACCCACATCCCCGGCGATCATGTTCGCGGTACCACCGCGCAGGATCGCAATAACCGGCATCGTTTCGAATGGCCGCTCTGCAAACAAATGGGTCAGAACCCGGGAAACGGTGCCGTCTCCACCACTGATCGCGATAACGTTTACCGACCTGGCCGCAAAATCCGCCAGCACTCCCGATATGTCATCGGGTTGCTCAGCGATACGAAAGTGGGTCTTGTCACAACTGCCGAGAATCTCGTTTATTTCATCTCGATGCTTCTTGTTGCGGCGACTGCGTGGATTGACTATCACCCCGAGTATGCGATCAGCGCCTGGCAGCACCCCGCCCTCAGAGCCAGGTTGTTGATCCACATGTTTTTCGATTTGCACTAGAAAACGGCCCGCAACCTGATTCACTCTCGAAACGTAATTATGGCTCAGGTTTTGGCTGTTTTCCTAGCCCGGAAGAGGAGAGTCAGGAAATTCCGGTC
>JAPUHG010000193.1 GCA_027297845.1 Gammaproteobacteria bacterium
GTCAAGCCCGGAAGCACTCTGGATGAGGCGGGAGCTCGGCTGATTTCCATTCGCGAAGGTATCAAGCTGGTCGTCGCCGGCACTGTGAAGCCTGATGACGACGGATACGAGCTGTCAGTTCGGATGGTAAACCCGGAAGACGGCGCGCTTATTGCCGAGTCCTCGCAGGGAGCAAATAGCAAGCTTGAGGTTCTTGCCGCCATTAGCGCGCTGGCGAACGAGATTCGCGAAGAACTCGGTGACGATTCGGTAAATGAGACTGACCGCCCGCTCGGCGAAACGTTCACGGCATCGTCCCTTGAGGCAGTAAAGAACTACACGACTGCACAGGATCTTGCGGCGGCAGGTCGCTACGATGAAGCGATCGTTTTCTACGAGCAGGCAATTGCCGCGGACGGAGAATTCGGTCGGGCATACTCGGGATGGGCCCTCAGTCTTTTCTATCTGGGCCGGGAAGATCAGGCCGCGGCTCTTTGGGAGCGAGCGCTAACGGAAATGGATTCCATGTCGGAGCGTGAGCGCCTCCGCACTTTGGGTTTGTATTACGTCGCAGTCGCTGGCGATTATCAAAAGGCGGTTGAGAGCTATCAGGCGCTGGTCGACAAATATCCGGCCGACAATACCGGCCATAACAACATGGCGATCTCGTACTACTTCATGCTTGATTTCAGGAAGGCGATGGAGGCGGCAGGCCGGGGTCTTGAGATCTACCCGAACAACAAGACCGTCATCTCGAATTATGCATTATTCGCCATGCTGGCCGGAGAATTCGAGATTGGTGCGACGAAAGCAGAGGAGCTGCTGGCGGTCGATCCGGGTATGTGGAAAGTCTGGCTGCCGATCGCGATGGCGAGGATGGCAAACGGGGATATCGATGGAGCGAAATCGGCCTATGAAAGTATGGCAATGGCGGGTGAACGCGGTGCGCCATTTGCGAATTTGGGTCTGGCAGATATTGCCCTGTTAGTCGGCGACTATGCGGAGGCCACCGAGCTACTTGAGGCCGGTGTAAGCGGCGATGCCGTCGGCGGAAATAAGCGACTGCTTGGACGCAAGTACATTGCGCTGGCGGAAGCTCGCAGGGGGAGGGGCGACGAAGGCGGGGCACGAGAGGCTCTCGAGACAGCACTGGAAACACAGCAAGGCAATGGGCAACTGGTTCCTGCTGCGTTGATCGCTTTGTCACTCGGCGACAAGGAATATGCAGCAAATATTGCAGCGACTCTTGGTCAGGAGCTGGCGCCTAACGCACGGTCATTTGGCCAACTGATTGAAGGCGCCATAGCAACCGAAGAAGGACGTTTCGCCGACGCGATTGACGCGCTTCGCTCGGCAATTGCTCTAACCGATTCGTGGTTAGTGCGTTATTACCTGGGCCGAGCTTACTTCGAGGCAGGTCGATACGTTGAAGCGCTCGATGAGTTTGAGTCCTGTTATGAGCGACGGGGCGAGGCGACTGCCCTTTTTCAGGACGACGACGAGCCAACCTGGCATTACATGGCCTGGTTGAACACATGGATTGAGCAGGCACGGGCGAAACTGGGCATGAGTGGCACCGCTGGCTGATTGCCGAATTCGGCGTCGCTTCTGCTAACAAAAAACGGCCTCAATTGGGGCCGTTTTATTGTCTCCATTGGCTAGCTGGACCTATCTGAGGTTGATGCATTTCCACGCGTTAGCGACATTTCCACCCGGTGGGTGAATACTGACTTTGTGATGGCCTGGAATCTCCGGAGTTTGCCAGCTGAATTGCCATGTATCGGAACTGGCCGAGTAGCGGAAGTCGCTGTTGCCGGAATCGTCGCCGAGCCCACTGGTTCCTTCCGGACTGCTCAGGTCACGAACGAGGCAGGTCGAGTCGGTCATCTTGGCCCAGCGGACTTCGACCATTATGTTCGAGCTGTCAACAGGAGCACCGCTGTTCCGATCGAGGTATTGCCAGTCCAATGGAACGGTACTTCCGGTTCGTGCGCGTCCTTTAGGTGGGTCAACCTTTATGTCGTAAATGAACGGCGCGCTAATGACAAAATCGGCCGACGCAGAGTTGCCGGAAAAATCCTCGGCAATGCACGAAATAGTCGTATCCCCAAATTCGAACAGGCCTATGAATGCACTGCCGTACTTGTCCAGGGGGTCCGTGCGACACATCAAGGTTGGTGATGGATCCGACGCATCGCTCACACTCACGAGCGTGCCGTAGTCATACTCAAATGACTCCTCACCATTGGGTAGAACGACAGGAAGTGTAATGATGACGGGCGACGACGGCACGGTAATGACCGGCGGCGTAGCATCGGTAATTGTCACGGTGAAGGTCGCTGTAGCCGAGTTCGCGTTGCCGCCCGTATTCGGACCATCATCGGTGGCCGTACAAGTCACGGTGGTGTTGCCAACAGCAAATGCCGAGCCACTTGATGGGATGCAATCAATCGTTACGTCTACGTCTACGTTATCAGTTGCACTAACCGCAGACGAATAATCCACAACAGCCGTCCCTGTGATGGGATCAGCGACAGCGGTGACCGCCATCTGAGGGACCGTTAGCACGGGTGCTTCGGTATCATTGATATCGATTATTATCGATACCGTGACTTCGACCGTTTGCCCGTCCGATGCTGTACATATCACGACGTAATCGCCTGGGAGCAGCCAGGCCGGTAGTCCGACGCCAGTCGTTGTCGCGCAAGACACTCCTATAGGCTGCCCGAGATCGGATGCCGTTACGATACCGGATAGATCAACGTAAGCACCTCGAGGGTCATCAGCCGTAAATACAATAATTGTGGCGCCATCCTTTACGACGATGACTGGACGCGTGGTGTCCCTAACAGTAACGCTGCGACTTACCTCAGTGGCCGGATTTCCGGCGGCATCCATCACGTTGTAGGTCACTGTGTATTCGCCGAGCACAGCAGTGTTGACCGGGTTGGCCGTCGTGATAAAGCCAGTTACGTCACCATCACCGACATCGCTTGCAGTGGCGCCGTCGTCAGCATATGTAGTGCCAGCTTCAACCGATATTGGCGTGGTGCCGAGCAGGATGATAACCGGCGCTATGGTATCGACCACGTTGACTGTGCGGGTTACTTCCGTCGCGGTGTTAAAGCCATCTGTTGCGTTGTACCTGACGATATAGGTACCGACGGTGTTGGTATCCACCGGGTCGCCACTAATGGTGGCCTCCGTCAACGTTGGCACACCGTCATCACTGACTGCGGCGCCAAGTTCGCTGTACGTATCGACACCGACTTCCAGCGTCACGACCGCGTCACCGTTCAGGGTGATGACCGGCGCTATCGTATCGACCACGTTCACGAAGCGAGTTTCACTGTCGGCGAAATTGCCGGAGGAATCGATGATATTGTAAATCACGCTGTAGCCCGGCGGGTCTGTGACTGTGCTTGTATCGACAAAATCCCCGCCAATTTCGACGGATGCAGAGATATCGCCATCGACATTGTCAATCGCTGTTGCGCCGAGTTCCTCGTAAGTATCTACGTTGAGTTCAAGTGTCATCGGGTTAGCGCCGTTGATCGTCAAACTCGGAGGCGTGATGTCCTTAAACGAGATTTTTTCGTTATTATTTCTGAGGCTATCTTCGCAAAAACCCAATGGGGTACCGTCGGCTCTGCAATCGGCTGCCTGCGCTGCCGCAGTAAAGCCACTAATTCTTGC
>JAPUHG010000194.1 GCA_027297845.1 Gammaproteobacteria bacterium
ATTGCCCATCGAAAATGGAGCAGGCGTTTTGGCCTCGAGGACATGCGTGCGGTTCTGATCAGCCTGCTCTTCATCTTTCTGATCATGGTTTTTGTTTATCCGCTGAGGATAATGTTCGGCGGGTTGTTCAGCTGGATCAGCGGCGGATGGCTGACCGCCAGTTTTGTCATCGGCTCATATTACGATCTTCGGATGTTGTTCATTATCTACGGCCTGGGATTCATGGTTATGTCCGGCCTGGTGGCGCTGCTCAACTATCATGCGTACCGGCAGGCATACCGGATTCGTCTAAGTCCGGAGGAAGAATTTATGACCCGCGGACAATGCGGCGCCTGGCTGATACTAATGAGCTGCGGAGCGATTTCGGCGCTTCTGGCGGGTATTCTGCCCGACCGCATGGTGGTTTACTCTCCTTTCGTTTACTGGTTTCTGGCAATCGTTATGCCTGTGTACGCAACGTGGCGGTCGAGGCGAAGGAAGGAAAGATTTGGCCTGGCCGAACTGGCCGAACTGCCCGAAATACCGGAAACCCCCGATCAATAAACCCGGAATCCACCAAAGCGCTTCCGGCTACGGTGATCGAACCATAGAAAACCGGCAAAAAAACCAACCAGCGCCATGAGTCCGATTGCCAGCATGGCCCAGCGCACCGGCACGCTACCGCGAAAATTGGCCATCCGATCGTTGAACCGACTGTTCTCGGCTTCCAGTTCGGTAACTCTCGCCGAAGCCGCGGCCCCTCCTTGTTTGGCAATCGCCAACTCGCTTTCCAGGTCATCGATGGTCTGCCGGACATCAGCGGTCTGTGCCAGAACCTGCTCCAGGCGGGTGTTGATAGCTGCGGTCGATGCTTCCAGCTCGATGACCCGTGCGGCGGCGGGTTTATCGCTGATCAGATAACCCGCCTTGACCCAGCCCTCGTCGCCATTGGCCATGCGAACTTTCGCATAGAAACGATTGCGTTCGAGGACTTCAAGTTCGGTGCCGCTGACCAGCGTTCGGAAAGGCGAATCGCTGGTATCCACCGCAACGTGCAGACCCAACTGCAACTCATCCGTGACATATTCGGCCTGCACGGGAACGGCCATCAACCACAGCAAAGTCCCTGCAACCAAGAATCCGCCTGCTTTAATCATAGGTTGATTTCCATAGCCTAAATGCCAGTAATCTGTCGGACTCATGGCCACAACGGCCCCACCTGGGTACGCCAAAACAACAGCCCTGACCGGAATCCGCTCTTCAAACCACAGGGCAATTGTATTGTACGGCTTGCGAACTAATAATAATATTTGCTTATGCAAGTTCAGACATTCAATCCGGCGGCGAAACGGCCGCCCTCATTTTCAGTGGATCTTTTCCAGCACAGTAGCTGTGCCGTTTGGCTTTGGCTATGAAATCCTCGAATCGATTCAGCCAGTTATTCCCATGCGTCGCGCTCGTCATCTTGAGCGGTTGCGCGACTTCGCCGCTGGGCCGGGCGCAGCTGGCCTTTTTTCCTGATTCGGAAATGAACCGGATGGGCGTGCTGGCCTTCCAGGAAATCGAGACAAAAACACCGATCGACGATGACCCCGTCGTTCGTCGCCAGGTGCAGTGCGTCGCCGATTCTCTACTGAACCGGCTCGGTGGAAACGCGGATTCCTCGGCCTGGGAGGTTGTTGTTTTCAAACAGGATCAGGCAAATGCATTTGCCCTGCCCGGGAAAAAGATTGGCGTGTATACGGGCCTGCTGAAAATTACCGAAAACCAGGATCAGCTGGCCGCCGTCATCGGCCACGAAGTTGCTCATGTCATAGCACGCCACGCCAACGAGAGAGTTTCTACCAATTACCTGGCACAAAGTGGCGCTCAGCTAATCGCAGCAATGGCCGGCGGCTCGACAACCACCCGGAATAACGTCATGGCCATGCTCGGGGTCGGGGCGCAGGTCGGTATCCTGTTGCCTTTCGGTCGTGCCCAGGAGAGCGAGGCAGACCTGATAGGCTTGGATTTGATGGCAAAGGCCGGATTCGACCCACGGCAAAGTGTCCGCCTTTGGCAAAACATGAGCGCTGCCGGTGGCAGGAGACCGCCGGAGTTTCTATCGACTCATCCCGCGAGCGCCACGCGTATCCGGCAGCTACAGGAACGGATGCCGCAAGCTATGGAGCTGTACGAGCAGGCCGGGTCGGCTGGCCGCCGGCCAAGATGTTGGTAATCGGGTAGTCGCCCGATTAACCCACAGGCTACTCGCCCAGGTTATTGGATTGTAGTCCGGCCAGTCTTTTGACTTCTGCTGGCGCCATTCTGAGACGGATGCTCGCCGTGTCCACATCGAGACTGGCGCCACTGGCAATCAGGAACCTGGCCATGCGCTCATTCTTGTTTCTCAAGGCCCACTCCAGCGGCGTCGCGTGATCCTTGCTGATTGCGTTTAAATTAGCACCCTTGCCAACGAGCAAAACGACCATTTCGTATTCATCCGCACTGGCCGCCCAATGCAGCGGTGTATTGCCCCGCTTGTCTTTTCGATCAACCGAGGCGCCCGCTGTGATCAACAGGACCGCGCTCTCGGTATCGCCGGAGTATGCACAAGCATGCAGGGGCACATATTTCCTTCTCGCCCTTGCTTCAGGGTTTGCCGAATATTTGAGCAGTATGGCGACCACCTCCGCGTGACCCTGCCCTGCCGCGTAGAGCCCCCTTCTCTTGGAGCTCGCTCGCCGTGGGGACTCGAAATGAGGGGGATCGAGAACGGTGAGCGCGCACGGCGTGAGCTTCGGACAATTCCTGGTTCTGGCCGTGGGCATCGCCTGTATCGCAGCGGGGTAGTGGAGCA
>JAPUHG010000195.1 GCA_027297845.1 Gammaproteobacteria bacterium
ATATGCCGGTTTTCAGCATCGCCTTTACAATCGCGGCGAATTCCCAGTGATGGCCCACGCACAACTTGAATCCAACCGGCTTGCCACCTGACAGCTCGCGCAGACGGGCGATAAACTGCATCAATTCGACGGGCGTGGAAAAAGCACTGTGCCGAGAGGGCGAGATACAATCCACGCCCACGGGCACATGTCGGGCCTCCGCGATTTCCTCGGTGACTTTCGACCCCGGCAGAACTCCACCATGCCCGGGCTTGGCGCCCTGGGATAACTTTATTTCGATCATTTTGACCTGATCGCTGGCCACCTGGCTCGCGTACAGATCCGCGTTGAAGCTCCCATCCTCATGGCGACAGCCGAAGTAACCGCTGCCGATTTCCCAGATCAGGTCGCCGCCATGCTTTCGATGATAACGACTGATACTTCCCTCGCCCGTGTCGTGGGCGAATCCGCCCTCTTTCGCTCCCTTGTTGAGCGCCTCGATGGCGTTGCCGCTCAGTGAGCCAAAGCTCATCGCCGATACATTGAACACCGAGAGTGAATACGGAGCCCGGCAGGCTTTGCCGCCAACCTCGACCCGGAACTGTTCTTTTTGGACGGGCCGCGGGCTGGCGCTGTGGTTTACCCAGGAATAATGCGAATCGTAGACGTCCTTTTCCGTGCCGAAGGGCTTGTTGTCTTCCTGGTTTTTCGCCCGCTGGTAAACCAGCGATCTTTGCTCGCGGTTGAACGGTGTGCCGCTGAGATCGGACTCGAAAAAATACTGGCGAAATTCCGGCCTTATTCCTTCGAATATCCAGCGCATGTGAGAAAAAATCGGGTAATTGCGCATCACGCTGTGGCGTATCTGGGTCATATCCCGGATGCCGAGTAATCCGAATGCCAGTAATACAGACGCGGGCCACAACAGCCAGGTGGGGCCGATCGTCGCGGCAAGGATGATCAAGGTCACCGCGAGCGCCAGAAGGAAAAATACAAAAGCACGCATCATGCGCATGAAAGCAGCCTCTCCATCAGTTTTTCAGGTGCGCAATTCGCGCCGCAGATACATCACTACGCCGGCAATATTTCGCCGGACTTAATGACGATCTGCTTTTCTATCTGCATGTCGTTCAGCGTGAATGGAATCCCACCGGTGCCATAACCTGATTCCTTAAAGCCCGCGAACGGCATCCAATCGACTCGAAAAGCCGTGTGATCGTTGATCATGACCGATGCCGCATCTATGCGCTGACTGACCCGCATAGCACTGTCGATATCCTGGGTAAAAACGGACGCCTGAAACGAATACGGCAGACTGTTCGCCCGGGTGATCGCATCATCGACATCGGTAAACTCGTAAAGGCAAACGACCGGACCGAAAATTTCTTCGGTGCTAACTCTCACGTCTGCGGGTGGATTCAGCAACACGGTCGGCTGGTAGGTCGTGGCCGAGAGAATTTTTCCGCCACAAAGCAATTTCGCGCCGCCGCTTACCGCTTCCCTAACCCATTCATCTATCCTGTTGACTTCGGCCTCCCTGATCAGTGGTCCGATGTCTGTTTCCGCCAGCGTAGGATCGCCGACTTTGAGACCACTGCAGGCCTGTGCCAGCTGCTGCGCCAACTGACCGATGATTTCGCTGTCGGCGAAAATTCTTTGCACGGACACACAAATCTGGCCCGCGTGATACATGCCGCCCTTGCTGAGCAAGGGAACGGTCTTTTGCAGATCGGCATCCGCCATCACGATCGTCGGCGCGGCACCACCATGTTCAAGCGCGCAACGGGTTCCCGGAGCAAGCTTCGAGCGCAACATCCAGCCAACCTTGCTACTGCCGATAAAGCTGAAAAAGGCGACTCGCGGATCACTCACCATTGCTGTCGAAACATCTCGCCCGGTCGTCATCAGTGCCTGGCACCAGTTTTCCGGAAGACCGGCTTCACGAACGATAGCGACGATGCGCATGCAGGATAACGGCGTCGCCTCGGCCGGTTTGACGATGACCGGGCAACCTGCGGCAATCGCAGGACCAATCTGGTGAGCTATGAGATTCAAGGGATGATTAAAAGCACTGAACGCCAGGACCACCCCGATCGGTTCGTGCACAGTAAATGCCAGGCGGTTTGCCGATGACGGCGTGATATTCATTGGAATACATGTGCCCGCCTGGACGCGCAGATGATCGACACAACTGCGGAAACTGTCCGCCGCACGGTCTATCTCGATCAGGGAATCCACCAACGGCTTGCCGCCTTCGCGCGCAGACTCCGTCGCCAGATACTCTCGTCGCTCCTGTAGCAGGTCGGCAATCTTTCTCAATATATCGATCCGCTTTGCCGGATTAAGCCAGGCATCCCGGCCCCGATACAAGGCATGAGCGGTCGCCAGCGCCTGCTCCGCCGCCGCCTGGCCACCTCGATCGACGGTAGCGATTGCCTGGTTGTCGAAAGGCGCGCTTACCGTCAGCGGTTCGCCTTCCGCGTTGGCACCGGGAACCAGCAATGCAAAATGCTCGCTCATATCAAATCCTGACTTTCAGGTTGCCCAGTTTTTCGGTCAGGATCATGTTCTCCCGGTAGTCAACCGGGCAATCGATGATCGCGACCGTGCCACAGGAAAGAGCCTGCTCGAGTGTCGGCAAAAGTTCGCCAGCGCTTTCGACACGATATCCTTTGGCGCCAAAACTTTCCGCAAATTTCACAAAATCCGGATTGGTGAAATCGATGTGACTGTTACGACCGAACTTCTTGTTCTGGTGCCACTCGATCAGCCCGTACTTACTGTCGTTCCAGATAAGCACCTCCACTTCCAGCCCCAGCCGAACGGCTGTTTCAAGTTCCTGGCAATTCATTAAAAAACCGGCATCGCCGGTTACGGCCACGGCTTTCCGATCGGGATAGATCAGCTTCGCGGCGATTGCGCCGGGCAAAGCAATGCCCATCGAGGCGAAGCCGTTTGAGATGATGCAGGTATTCGGGGCCTCCGCCTGGTACATGCGAGCCATCCACATCTTGTGGGCGCCAACATCGGAAACAGCAATATCGTCTTTGCCGAGTGCGCGACGCAGATCAGATACAATTTTCTGCGGTTTGACTGGAAATCCCTGGTCGTTTTCCCAAGCCTGCAGTTCGTCCACGATCATCTGGCGCAGACTGTAGGCAATGTTGCACTCACGCGGATCGGCCCGGTCTGCGATCGCGCCCAGCGCCTCCGCTATATCGCCAACGACGCCCGCCTCGAGCACATAATGTGCATCCACTTCGGCCGGCGTCGCGTCTATATGAATAATTTTTTTGTCGCCATTCGGATTCCATTTCGCAGGGCTGTATTCAACCAGGTCGTAACCGACGGAAATGACAAGATCCGCTTTTTCAAAACCACTGGCGACATAGTCCATGTCCTGGATCCCCACCGTCCCAAGCGACAGCGAATGAGAAAACGGCATCGCACCCTTGGCCATGAATGTCGTCGCCACCGGTATATTGAGTTTATCGGCAAATGCCACCAGCTCGTCGCTGGCGGAACCTCTGATCACGCCATTCCCCGCGAGCACGATCGGGTTTTGCGAGTCGGATATCAGCTTCGCCGCCTGTTCCACTTTCTGCGGTGTCGGATAAGGCCTGCTCGGTCTTTGGACTTCCAGCGGCGTGCCATCGGTCTGCATGTCGGCGATGTCTTCCGGCAGCTCGATGAAACTGACCCCCGGTTTCTCTCTTTCGGCGTCCTTGAAAGCCTTGCGTATGACTTCCGGAACCACGCCCGGCGCACGAATCTGCGTCGAGTACTTGGAAATCGGCTCAAACATCTTCACCAGATCCAGATGCTGATGGCTCTCCTTGTGCATGCGCCCCGTATCGACCTGGCCAGCCAGCGCCACGACCGGCGCGCGATCCATGTTCGCATCGGCTACGCCGGTAACCAGGTTGGTCGCACCAGGCCCCAGGGTCGCAAGACAAACACCGGCCCGGCCGGTCAATCGACCACACACATCGGCCATGAAAGCCGCGCCTTGCTCATGGCGCGTCAGGATGAACTCGAGTTTGCTATCCAGCAAAGCATCCATGAAATCGATGTTTTCCTCGCCAGGTATGCCAAAGACATAGCGAACGCCTTCCGTTTCCAGGCAACGAACAAAAAGCTCTGCAACTTTCATGGATACCCCTTGATTAGCCGGTTATTTCTGGTTTCGCAAAAAGAGCCTACCCAAAATAGCACTTTGTCATGTCTTCAGCTATCAGACCGGCCCGCACACCTTTCTATGACAGGCCAGTTGACAAAAAGTCAGGCGAAAACTTTGAGGAGAGGGTCCAGATACGATGGGCTCAGTACCCATCCTTAAAATTCGTAAAGGAACCCCACCGCCGCCAGCAACGGCAGCCAATCGTCTTTGTTCGTCTCCAGGGAGAAAACACCGGCGCCGTCATCCTCCAGGTCGAAGTCCGAGCAACAGGGATTTCTCCTGTTCAGCGCATTCGTCAATTCGATAAACGTCGATAGCGTACCCTTGCCCAACTTGAATTTCCTGCTCGCACGAATATCGACACTGGCGAACCTGGCATAACGCTCAGCGTTTCTTGGCCCCGGGGTGAGGACCGGCTCTGCTGACGAATCGAAGCTCAATAACAGGTCTGTTCTCGGCCAGCCGGTGTGTACGCCGGCGGCCAGGTCCAGTTCCCAGGCACCGGTTCGCCACGAAAATCCCGCCTGCAATGCGTGTCGCTGATCCCAGCTGCGAGCGACATCGCTATCGTTCACCTGGTCTTCAACCTCGCCACACCGACCAAAAAGGAGATGATCCAATATTCGATCAAAATCAGAACGCGAATGATGGCCGAAATTTCCGTGCTTCTCTACTCCTGTTAAACATCATCCCGAAACGCGAGGCCCACCGGCAAAAAGCGCTTCCCACGATCATAAATCAAGCGCCTCCCAAATGATGCGGCTCTGGCCAATCTGCCCACCGGACGGGTATTATTCACTCTCTTCGCATAGTTTAAGGCAAAGCATCTGTGAGCTCGGAATCAGCACAAGATACATCGGTTCATTCCGATGACAGCATTGACCTCGCTTTTGACTGGCACGAAATAGCCCGCCTGGTGCTGACTTCGCGCGCCATCGATCGGACCGAGGAAACCGAACTCGTCCCGCAAAAGAAAGTCCTTTATCAATTCTCCGCGCGCGGGCACGACCTGGCCCAGGTCCTGCTGGGTTCATTACTCAATCACCCACACGATGCGACCAGCGGTTATTACCGATCCAGGCCGTCGCTCCTGGCGATCGGATTATCTGTCGAGGAGGCATTCGCCGGCCCATTGGCCCGCTCCGGCGGATTCAGTGACGGTCGCGACATCGGTGTGGTGTTCAACCGCCCCACCGAGGGTGGTGCCACGGTGCTCCCAATGTGCGGTGGGGTCGGAGCGCAATACACGCCGGTCGCCGGTTGGGCGCAGGCAATCCGTTATCACGCGGATGAGCTGGGTGACAGCAGCTACCAGGGCGCGATAGCCGTCGCGCTCGGCGGGGATGCCTCGGTTGCGACCAATGGTTTCTGGTCGGCGCTGACGATGGCGACCACGCTGAAACTGCCGATGCTGTTCTATATCGATGACAACGGTTATGGCATCTCTACGCCGTCCACTCTGCAAACCCCGGGGGCAAACATTGCGCGCAACCTTCGATCCTTCGAGAATTTGCAGGTTCTCGATGGCGATGGCACGGAGCCCGCCGAGGCGGCCAGCCTGATCCGCCAGGCAGTAGACCACGTACGCAGCGATGTAGGCCCCGCCTTGTTACGGCTGAGCGTACCCAGGCTGGAAGGTCATTCGGCGCAGGACACCCAGGCCTACAAGTCGGCCGAGTTTATTGCGGCGGAAGAAGCTCGCGATCCTCTGCCAAAACTCCGTGACTACCTGGTACCGGAGTTGATCGACGAGGATTCCTGGAAAAGGCTGGAGGAAGATGTCGAACGGGAGGTAGCCGATGCGCTCGCGGCGGCCCTTGCCAGAGCACAGCCCGATTCGGCCGGTATCGAGCGCCATGTTTTTTGTGAAACCGGGCCGGACGATAAACCTGAAGTTCAACAACAGGGTGGCCTGGCGGCCGGCGCTCATGTGTTTCCCGAATCCAGCGAGCAGCCCGAGCCAGAGCCCACACGAATCAACATGCTGACCGCCATCCGCCGCACGCTTGAATACGAACTGGCGAACAACCCGAAGGTCACGGTCTTCGGCCAGGACGTAGGACCCAAAGGCGGGGTACACGCGGCGACGATGGGGCTGCAGGAAAAATTTGGCGTTAATCGCGTTTTCGATACGAGTCTTTCGGAAGAGGGCATCATCGGCCGCGCCGTTGGCATGGCGGTGGCTGGCCTGATGCCGGTACCCGAGATCCAGTTTCGCAAGTACGCCGACCCGGCGACAGAGCAACTGAATGACTGCGGCACGATGCGCTGGCGGACCAATAACCGCTTTGCCGCACCGATCGTCGTCAGAATCCCCGGCGGCTTTTTCAAATGCGGCGATCCCTGGCACAGCCAGACCAATGAAGTGCAATGGGCGCACGGCATCGGCTGGCAGGTTGCCGTACCATCCAATGCCGAGGATGCGACCGGCCGGTTTCGCGCAGCGCTGAGCACTAATAACCCGACGCTCTTTTTTGAACATCTCTCGATGCTTGACGATGCATCGGCGCGCCGCCCATACCCCGGCGACAAATATGTGCTGCCATTTGGCAAAGCGAAAATAACCAGACCGGGTACGGATCTGACCGTGGTGACCTGGGGCGCGATGGTGCCGCGTTGCGAAGCCGCGGCCGATCAAGTCGATGGCAGTGTCGAGGTCATCGATCTGCGTACGATGATGCCATGGGACAGGAATGCCGTATTGAGCTCGATCGCGAAGACCCGGCGGTGTCTGGTCGTCCACGAGGACAATATAACCGCTGGTTTTGGCGCGGAAATCGTTGCAACCGTGGCCAGCAAATCATTTTTCGACCTCGACGCGCCAATTGAGCGAGTGGCCATGCCGGATATACCCAGCCCGCATAATCCGAAATTGATGAACGCAGTGGTTCCGGATGCCGCCGCAATCGCTGAAAAAATGACCGAACTGCTTGAGTGTTAAGGAACGCTAGGAAAATGGCGGAACTGATCGACATCGTGGTACCTGAGGGGCAGGAAGAAGGTACTGAATCGACGCTGATGAAATGGCTAAAGCAGGCCGGAGACACGGTTGTGCTGCATGAACCATTGATCGAGCTGGAAACCGACAAGGTGGTCGTCGAAATCGCGTCGCCGGCCAGCGGCGTATTGCACGAACTCCTGGTCGAAGAGCAAAGCCAGGTGGAACCCGGTACCGTGATCGGCCGGATCACGGCAGGAGCCGAGACCGTCACCGGCGATGCAGAACGCCAGCCTGACTCGGCCGCGCCGATAGAAAATGCTGCACTCGCTGGTCAACCGAAATTAAGTCCAGCCGTAAAAAAATTGCTCAAAAAGCATAACCTGGATGTTACCCAGATTACCGGTAGCGGCCGCGGCGGCCGGGTGACTCGCGAAGATGTAGAGAATCATATCGCTGGCGGCGAAACGATTGTCGCCAAAGATTACGACGCACTTGCGCAAGCCAGCGAAGGGACGATTGTGCCCCATTCCATGATGCGCAAGCGCATCGCCGCACACATGTTAAAAAGTGTGCAGACCGCACCCCACGTCACCTGCGTGTTCGAGGCTGATATGTCGGCGGTGGTCACGCACCGGGAGAAAAACCGGGCCGGTTTGGAGGACCGGGGCGTCAAACTTACCTATACCGCCTATTTCATCAAAGCCGCGGCGGAAGCGTTGCAGGCCGTACCCGAGGTAAACAGCCGCTTCCACGATGAGGGCCTGGAATTATTTGCCGATATCAATATCGGCGTCGGCACGGCACTGGGCGACGAGGGTCTGATCGTGCCGGTCATTCACCGGGTGCAGGACATGACGCTGAATACGATTGCCGGGCAACTGCAAACCCTGACCGACAAAGCGCGCAAGGGTGAACTGGGCCAGGATGAAGTCAGCGGCGGCACCTTTACGATTTCAAATCATGGGGTCAGCGGCAGCCTGCTGGCGTCACCGATCATTATCAATCAGCCGCAAAGCGCGATTCTCGGTATCGGCAAGCTGGAAAAAAGGGTTGTCGTCGTTGAGAGCGACGGCAAGGACCAAATGGAGATCCGGCCGCTGTGCTATGTGACCCTGACGATCGATCACCGTGCGCTCGACGCGCACCAGACCAACAAGTTCCTCTCCGTATTTGTTGCTACGCTGGAGATGTGGCCCGCTTAGCAGCCTGTCGAACCCAAGACTAATCTGCGGCGGCGGGCCCGGTCGCCACCATTGTGAGCACATCGTAAGCGGCAACGATTTCACCATCCTGATTAGTCACTTCGGTGTCCCAGCGAACCTCACCGTAATTTTCACCCTCGCGCATCGTCTTCTGCTTGCAGGTCAGCCGAACCTTTAGCTCGTCGCCCATATAAACCGGTTGCGCGAATCTCAGATCATCCAGCCCGTAGTTCGCCAGCACCGGTCCAAAATCAGGTTGTACGAACAGACCGGCGGCCATCGAAACGATGAAATAGCCATGCGCGACCCGCGCTTCAAAAAACGGGTTTTTTGCAGCCAGTTCATCGTCCATGTGCGCGTAGAATTTATCACCGCTGAGTTCGGCGAAATTCTCGATATCCTCTACCGTTATTTTTCTGGATTCGGTGTGGTGCGTGTCACCTATCTCAAGCTCAGTAAAGTACTTGGTAAACGGATGCACCTTTTCGATATTTTCCTCACCACCGCGTATCCAGCGACGCGCGATCTTGCCAAGAGTAGTCGGCGACCCCTGCAAGGCAGTGCGTTGCATGTAATGGAGTACGCCGCGTATGCCGCCCATTTCCTCTCCCCCGCCGGCACGGCCGGGTCCACCGTGGACCAGGTGCGGCAATGGTGAGCCGTGGCCGGTCGATTCGGCCGCTGAGTCGCGATTGATGATGACCAGCCGACCGTGATATGGCGCGATACCCAGCGCCAGAGTTTCCGCAATTTCATCATCGCCAGTGAACACCGAACCGGCCAGGCTGCCCTCACCCATCCGCGCCAGTGTGATGGCCTGATCCAGCGTATCGTATGGCATAACCGTGCTAACCGGCCCGAAGGCTTCAACGCTGTGCACAGCCGGGCTGGTTAGCGGTCTTTGGCAATACAGAAGTACCGGCGCAAAAAAAGCGCCTTTTTTCGCATCAGCATCGATCACCTCGAAATTCTCCGGATCGCCATAAACGATGTCGGCGTCACCGCTAAGATCGCCTAACCGTTGCCGGACTTCGGCGCGCTGATCCTGGCTGGCCAGTGGGCCCATCTGGACTTCCTTGTTGGCCGGATCGCCAACCCGAATCTCGCCAAGCGCCTGCCCCAGAGCGCTGACCAATTCACCGCTGAACTCGGCTGGCGCGATGATCCTGCGTATCGCCGTGCATTTCTGACCGGCTTTCACCGTCATTTCACGAACCACTTCCTGGATATAAAGATCGAACTCAGGCGTGCCGGGTTTCGCATCCGGCCCCAATATCGATGCGTTCAACGAATCGGTCTCCGCGGTGAAACGCACCGACTGGTCGATCACGGTCTTGTTCTGTTGCAAGTATTCCGCCGTGGTCTTGGAGCCAGTGAACGCGATCACATCCTGACAATTCAGGTGGTCGAAAAGATCACCAACGCGACCGCAGATCAACTGAACAGCGCCATCCGGCAATATGCCGGAGTCGATAATTCGCCTGACCATCACCTCCGTCAGATAAGACGTACTGGTCGCCGGTTTGACGATTGCAGGCATGCCTGCGAGCAGGCAGGGCGCAAGTTTCTCGAGCATCCCCCAGCAGGGAAAGTTGAACGCGTTGATATGAACGGCGACGCCCTCGAGCGGCAGAAAGATATGCTGCCCGACGAAACTGCCGTTCTTTGACAAGAACTCGGGCTGACCATCGACATAAACCGTGTCATTCGGCATTTCTCGCCGGCCCTTGCCAGAGTAGACGAACAACGTGGAAATACCGCCGTCTATATCGATCCATGAATCCGTGCGCGTTGCACCGGTTTTGCTGGAAAGTGCGTAGAATTCTTTTTTGTGCTCCATCAGGTAGATGGCCAGCGCCTTGAGCATGAGGGCGCGCTGGTGGAACGTGTACTTGCGAAGATTGGCGCCACCGACAGATCGTGCATAATGCGCCATCGCCCCAAAATCGAGCCCCTCGCTCGAAGACAGGCCTATCTCCTCGCCATCCAGGGCACTCAGCAGCGGTATACCGTCTGCGGAGCCTTGTTGCCAGCGGTTTTCTGCGAA
>JAPUHG010000196.1 GCA_027297845.1 Gammaproteobacteria bacterium
CGCATGGTCATCCCGGTCGGTGGCCGGTTCCTGACCCAGCAACTGTTGTTGGTCGAAAAGAGCGAAACAGGTGAAGTAATAACGCGGCAAATCATTCCCGTCAGATTTGTACCACTAACGGGCACGCACTAGGCACGATCCTGTAGGGAAAACACGGATCAGAAAGAACATGGTGACAACACGCAACCGTCGCTTTGTATTTTTCTCTGTATCGCTCATCTCCACGGCCGCAATCGGCTATGAGATTTTATTGATGCGATTGCTTTCGATCGTGCAATGGCATCATTTTGCTTACATGGTCATTAGCCTGGCGCTCCTTGGCTATGGTGCGAGCGGCACTTTCATTGCGCTAAGTAAAAGATTAATCATCCCTCATTTTGCGCTCGCTTTTAGCGTCAGCGCAGCTCTTTTCAGCGCCACCATGATTATCTGTTTTGCGCTGGGCCAGCTCGTACCCTTCAACGCACTGGAGATCGTTTGGAATTCCCGTCAGTTGATCTACCTGTCGTTAATGTATCTCGTGTTTTTTGTTCCGTTTTTTTTCGCGGCCGGCTGCATCGGCCTCGCATTTACTTGTCTGAAGGAGCATATCAGTCGTATATATTTCTTCGATCTGCTGGGTGCGGGAAGCGGAGCGCTGTTGATTATTGTGGCGCTCTTCCTTTTGTCGCCGCAAAATGCACTGCTACTGCTGGCGGTAATCGCGTTGGCTGCATCGGCATTGGTTGGCCGTGCCGTGGCGTCGCCGGTGCGTAACCGTTTGATGCTCGCGCTGGGCGGTTTTTTTATTAGTCTTTTGCTCCTCTTGCCAACGAATTGGCCGGATTTTCGGATCTCCCAGTTCAAGGGTCAACGGCAGGCTTTGCAGGTGATCGATGCCCGTGTGCTGGGGCAATATTCGAGCCCACTGGGTCTGTTAACAGTGGTCGACAGCCCAACTATTCCGTTTCGGGATGCACCGGGCCTGAGCCTGAACACGCAATTCGAACCACCGGCGCAACTCGCGCTATTTACTGACGGCGATGCGATGAGCGTAATTACGCGTTTCGACGGCAACCTGGATTCACTAGGGTACATGGATGATGTTACGGCCGCGCTGCCATATCGTTTGCTCGACGAGCCCAGGGTGCTGGTCCTTGGCGCGGGTGGTGGCACGGACGTGTTGTTTGCCGTCTATCATGGTGCCCGTGCTATTGACGCTGTCGAACTGAATCCGCTGGTAACAAAACTGGTTAGTGACACTTATGCCGATTTTGCCGGGCATTTATACGACGATGACCGTATCACTGTATACGCAGCCGAAGCCCGCTCTTTCGTCACCAGGAGCGCCTCTCAGTACGATCTCATACAAGTGGCTCTGCTGGATTCTTTTGCTGCATCCGGTGCGGGCGTGCAGGCGCTCAGTGAAAGCTATCTTTACACAGTCGAGGCCATCGGAGAATACTTGCGGCATGTCGCGCCCGGAGGATATCTCGCCATCACGCGATGGTTGAAGGTACCACCTCGCGACAGCTTGAAGTTATTCGCAACGGTGACCGAGGCCTTGAAACGGGACGGAGCAGCCAGGCCCGAACGGAGTATCGCCCTGATCCGAAGCTGGAATACCAGTACATTGCTGGTGAAAAAAGGAAACCTTTCCAGTCAGGAAATCGAAACTATTAAAAAATTCTGCGACACCAACTCTTTTGATACTTCTTTTTACCCATCGATGACCGCCATCGAAGCAAACCGGTATAACCTGCTGAGTCAGCCTTTTTTGTTTGAAGGTGCGACGGCGCTTTCCGGTCAGGGTGCTGACGAATATCTCGATCGTTACAAATTTCAGATCGAACCGGCCACGGACGACAAGCCTTATTTTTTCCATTTTTTTAAGTGGCGCACGCTATCCGAAATGCTGTCGTTGCGAAAGCGCGGTGGCGCCGGGCTGATCGAATGGGGTTATCTGGTGCTGGTTGCCACCTTGATTCAGGCCATCCTGGCAGGCGCCGTTTTGATACTTTTCCCGCTTTGGATCGTAAAGCGCCGCTGGCCTCGTGGCACCGGTACGCGGATGGGCGTCTATTTCTTTATCCTCGGTCTGGCTTTTATGTTTGTGGAAATGGCTTTCATTCAAAAATTTATCCTGTTTCTAGGTCATCCCCTTTACTCGGTTGCGATTGTGCTGAGCGGCTTCCTGGTCTTTGCCGGGCTGGGCAGTGGCTATTCCCAAAAGCTGGTGCGGCGCTATAAGGATCGTCGGCTGTCGCTGGTCGCCTTTGCCGTGACAGGAATCTTGTCCATTGCCCTGGTTTATCTATTTCTACTACCTGAATTGTTCGATCGTTTCATCGGGCAAAGAGACGTAATCAAGATACTGATTGCGCTGATTTTGATCGCACCCCTGGCATTTTGCATGGGCATGCCTTTCCCAATTGCTCTTGGCGAGGTCGCCCGCAACGCGCCGGATTTTATCCCGTGGGCCTGGGGTATCAATGGATATGCTTCGGTCGTGAGTGCGTCGCTGGGGACACTTTTGGCGATCGAATTTGGCTTTACGGTGGTGATCCTGTCAGCGCTAGGTTTGTACACATTGGCAGCCGTTGTTGTTAACACCGGCACCGCTTTTCGATTACTGCCGTTAGAACTTTGATACGGTCAATCGCCTGGCAGCTAGTACCCGAAATATCGAAGAAAACAAAGAAACCTACCGAACTTGAAAATCCAAGCGGATGCTCAATCTCGTCCGTCTTCATCGCGCACGAGATAGTAAATCAGCGTGCCCGGATAATCGCTCTCTTCCTGCAAAGTGAAGCTGTCGTACCAGTCCTGGTGCGTCATCGAGAAATAAAACTCGCGCCAACCTGGCGAATTTTCCGTATTGACCTCCAAACGGCAGGATTTAGTCTTGCATTCGACGCTTTGCAGATAATATTGATCCGCGTTATCGGTGGTCGCGAAGAAATCCAAAATGTTCTCCTGATATTCCATACCCCACTCGCTGTAAGGCTCGTCATAGAAAGACTGCTTGAATTCTTCCATCTGCTCCTCTGGCATCGTCAGAACCCGATTTTTGAACTGATTCCTGAGTGATTCCCCGACAGTGGCGGCCATTTCCTCCACGGACATCGTTTGCATGGATTTATTTTCAGAGTTCCTTACAGCCGCCATCTCCGCCACTGTTTTCATCCGTGCCAATTCACCTTTCAGGCTCGCGATTTCCTCATCCTGGTCACGGATGATTTCAAGGTATTGTTCATCAGAGCCATCTGCGAGTTTTTCAACGACTTGTGGTTCAACCATCGCCAGAACCCGGGCCGGAGGTGATTTTTCAACGACAGGAGTTTCCGGCCGGGAATATTCACCAAGCGCATAAAAACCTATGGCCATGCCAAGCAAAAGAAACACCAGATATTTTAGTATTGAAATCCACATGCTGTTGGCCATCCGATCTTGCGTTGAGTTAGTCATCACCCGGCTCTGGCTGACTGTCCGGTTTGGGGACAGGCGCTGATTCCGTTGACTCAGCGCCGGAATCGCCATCCGCTTGCGGAGCCAATGGCACCTGATCGGTCAGGCTATCGATAACGAAGTATGTCAGGAGAATCAGTATGGCGGCGCCAATCAGCAGAATTAGCGGTGAAGTCTTGATGTTTTTCTCTGTAATGTTTATTTCGTCTGCCTCTGGCTCAGTTAATGGTTTTGGAGTTACCAGGAACCGATAACCCTTTTTTGAAATCGTCTCAATGAAGACTGGGTTTTGCCGATCGTCCCCCAGCGTTTTTCGCAAAATCGAAACCGCTCTTTGCAAGGCCTCCTCAACCACGTGAGTCCCGCCCCACACATCGCTTAAAATCTGGTCTTTAGCCAGCACCTGGCCTGGTCTTGCCGAAAAATAAGCCAGCAGGTCCATGATCTTTGGCTCTACGCGACATTCCATGCCAGCGACCACCAAGGCCAGAGACTCCGGATAGACTTCAACCTAGCCCAACGCAAATGCAGCCGATCCACTATCTCTATTTTGGATTTCAGTAGTGGACACACACAATCCTGACACAAGGGTCATAAGGCAAACATTAACGAATCATAAGCCCTGTAGATTCTCATTCAATTTACCATGCTTTATCAATCTCGATACACAGGAACATTGCACATGTTTAAAGACCTCAACCGCTGCATAGCGACAATGGCGCTTTGTTGCTTGCTCCCGATCGCTGTCTCCGCCGAACCGGCCTGGAATCCTGCGGGATTCTGGATCGGTCATCTCAAATACCGGGGTGCGGACCTGCTGGTGCAAGTCGATATTCGGAAAAACGATGGAACCTGGGAAGCCCGTCTCGATATTCCGTCGCTGGTCTACGCGGATCAGTTGATGGCTATGGAGAAAGCTGACGACGAATCCCTCAGCCTCGAATTTCCTTTTGGTATCGGGGTAATACGCCTGCAACATGATGGTGGCAAGGGATTGCACGGGGCTCGCCAGGGTTTTTCCCTGGCCCTGGAGCCGGCAAAGCCAGCAAAAACAAGGCAGGTGGAGATTCTTTTTGGCGCCTTTGAGCCCAGGCTGCCGGGTACGCTCTATCTGCCGGATGGAACCGGGCCGTTCCCGGTCGCCGTATTGATTTCGGGCTCCGGAAATGCCAATCGCCAGAACTGGTCATACGCGTCGTGGGTCGACTTTTACCTGGGAAAAGGTATGGGAGCTTTTATCTATGACCGAAGATCGGACAGCTCGCCGCTACCCAATGGCACAATCCCGGCCATGGGCGATCACGCCCGTGACCTTGTGGATGTAATCCGTATTCTAAAAACGCTCGATAGCGTCGATGCCAGCCGGATCGGTGTGGCCGGAGCCAGTCGTGGCGCCTGGATCGCCATGGCAGTGGGTAACAGGGTTCCCGATCTGGCATTTATCCTGCTGTCATCGAGTGCGGCTGCAACCCCGGCTGAGCAGGCTATCTCGTCCATATTGACTGGAATGGACCAGGACGGGCTCGGCTCGGCAGATATTGCAGCGGCGCGCTCGTATCTGCGCCTGTATTTCTATGTGGCCCAGACCGGCGAGGGATGGAAGCTGCTGGAGGCCGCGATAAAGGACGGGGCCGGATCAAACTGGTTGCAGTATGTCGATCAACCAAGATCGCTCGCAGATCTGCGCTGGTGGCATGCGAATATGAATTTCGACGCCATCGGGCAGCTAAGAGGATTGCAGGCTCCCATCATGGCGATCTGGGGTGGCGCGGATTTTGTTACGCCTTGGACGGAGTATCGTGAAAAACTGGTGGCTACGTTGACTGCCGCCGGTAATGAGAATGTGGTTACCCGTGTTTTTGCCGGCGCCGACCATAGAATCGAAATAGGTTTTGGCGAGGATGACGCAGGCAACTGGCATTGGTTCGGGATCGCGCCAGGCGCGCTGGAGGGAATCGAAGAGTGGCTAGAGCGCGTACTTCCAGAGAAGCCGTTTATTTCGTCCACAAACGCGGCAACCAACGCGGCACCTGCGCACAATAATTAAAATACGACTCGGCAAACAGCTTGCGCAGGTGCGGTTCTTCATACAGGATCACGAACGTGTGAAATGCGAGACCGACGATCAGCATATAAACAAGCAGAATGACGGCCTTGAATGAAGTGGCCCATGCCAGGATCAGGATCAGCACACCCACATACATCGGGTTCCTCGAATACTGATACAGGCCGCGAACGACCAGTTTTTTCGGGGCGTCGATAGGTGCCGGAGTCCCGCGGCCAAAAGTTGCGAAGTCCCAGAGACACCACAAATAGATCGTTGCACCCAGGATAAAAAGGAGAGTCGAAAGGAGAGTCATGATGCCAAGTTCCGTGGGCCTGCCGCCAACGATCAGCCAGGGAATCAAAAAAGCGGCGGTACCGGGCGCAATGATCGTAAACGCCAGGTTTTTGAGAAAAAGAACCATAACCCCACCTGGATACCCTCTCAAAATCCGCCCGATGATCAATCGGGCGGGCTTCGATTTCCTTACTCTTCGTTTTTATAAACCAAAGAAACAACCGCGCCCATCGCGATGAACACGACCATCCCCGAAACGAACCACTTGAGTACCAAGTGATACGGCAGTGGATAGATAACATACGCGTCATAAGCCTGAACGACCATGAAAAATAACCCCATGTACAGGCCATATCGAACACCCTCGCCGATACCGCGATTCTCGTATCCGCGAGTGAAGATGTAACAAAACATCAGCGTCATGACTGCGCTCGTGATAAAAGTAATCCACATCATCTGGTCCATTTGCTCTTTCGGTCTAAAGACCGCCGCCAGATCCTGGTAAACCGGGTCAAGCCAGACGACATGAATTAAGATTCCAAGGATCTGGTACACCAGGTAAGCAGCCACAAAGGCCATCCAGAAACTTTTGGTATTCATTGTCTCTCTCCCCCCAAAACCCAGGTGGA
This sequence comes from Gammaproteobacteria bacterium, assembly GCA_027297845.1. Classification (GTDB taxonomy): domain Bacteria; phylum Pseudomonadota; class Gammaproteobacteria; order Steroidobacterales; family MnTg04; genus MnTg04. Next base: position 6,418 of record JAPUHG010000196.1, read on the forward strand.
CTTACCCTAGACCTTGCTTCTGGAGGATTCAAGCTGCACTGCAGAAACTGGCTCAACAGGATCAGTCGAGACCTTGGAGTCGACCATCCTCCAGATTTTGCGTAATATTTAGCGGGGGTGCGATGGCGATGACTACGGACAAAAAATACACGATCATCGATGGCGCCTGTCACTGCGGAAACATCACCTACGAATTCAGGACGGTCTTTACA
>JAPUHG010000197.1 GCA_027297845.1 Gammaproteobacteria bacterium
CAGCAGGAAGAGGTAGCAATGCAACAGGCGGTAGCCATGCTGTCCACCCATATCATCAACTACCTGCACAGCGGCAGGTACAGGATTGCCGTATGAGGCGGTTCCGTGTACTGGTGCTGGTGCACGAGGACCTGGTGCCGCCAGATAGTGACCAGGGCGTTGATGATAAGGCGATGCTGGATTGCCAGACCGAGTATGACGTCTGCGCCACTCTGCGCGAGGCTGGACATGATGTCAGGGTTCTCGGTCTGCGCTACGACCTGGGCGTGCTGCGCAAGACATTGCAGAAATGGAAGCCACATATTTCTTTCAACCTGCTTGAGGAATTCCATGACGTAACTGCTTACGATCATCATGTCGTCGCCTACCTCGAGTTGATGAAACAGCGCTACACCGGTTGTAACCCCAGCGGGCTTTTCCTTTCACGAGATAAGGCGCTGAGCAAAAAAATCATGATTTACCATCGTATTCCGACCGCGCGTTTCACGATCGGCAAGGCGGGGCGCCGCATAGCGGGGCTGCGAAAATTGCGTTACCCGTTGATGATCAAGTCCGCGACCGAGGATGCCTCGCTGGGGATTGCGCAGGCCTCGCGCGTCATGGACGAAGACAAGGTACGCGAGCGGGTGGCGTTTATTCATGAGCAAACCGGTACCGACGCGCTGATCGAGGAATACATCGATGGGCGAGAATTGTATCTCGGTGTTATGGGTAATCATCGGCTGAAAACCTTACCGGTCTGGGAAATGGATTTCGGAAGCCTGCCAGCCGACAACGCGCGGGTCGCGACCCGCAAGGTAAAATGGGATCTTGCTTATCGGAAGAAATATGGCATCAGCAGCAAGCGGGCCACCGATATTCCGCCGGATCTGGAAAAGCGCATCCAAAAAATTGGCCGGCGCGTTTACAAAGGCTTGCAGCTCAGTGGTTACGCGAGGATAGATCTTCGTCTAACCGAAGACGAAAAGGTCTACGTGCTGGAGGCGAATGCCAACCCCGAATTGTCCTATGGCGATGACTTTGCCGAAAGTGCGGAAGCGGCTGGCTATACCTACCATCAGTTGCTCGAGCAGATCTTGCGCATGGGCCTTGGCTATCGCGCAGCATGGCATGAGTAGCGGGGCTGAGAAAGCTTGATAGGCACAATCCGGCGTTAAATGTGGCTCACAATACGGGGCGGTGCAGCTGCAAACTGGCGTGTACACTGCGCTGCCGGGCAGGACGCCCAAATGCCGCGGAGCCCACGCGACCGAAGGAAGTCCCCTTGCGGGAGACGGGCGAGAGCGGCGCATCGCCACAATTGCCTTGTCTTGCACTCGCCTGAGGCTTTCTCAACAGCCTGCTACCTGATAGTAACCATCATTCGTCGTCTTCCGGTTTCCCGTTGTGGCTCGCAAACCACTCGAGAATGTTCAAAGTCTTGGCGATCAACTGGCTGGGTCTGGCCGCGATACCATGTGAGGCGCCTGGTACACGCACCAGCGCCGTGTCTATTTTTCTCAGTTTCAGCGCCTGGTAGAACTGCTCGCTTTCGGAAATCGGCGTGCGCAGATCCTCTTCACCAGTCAGCAGCATGGTCGGCGTACTCACAATGCCGACCAGCGACAACGGCGAGCGCCGCATGTACTCGTCCTGGTGTTCCCACGGCGGTCCCGGAAACCAGTAGCGGTAAACAAAACTGTAAATATCGGCGGTCAGCGCGAAGCTATACCAGTTGATCACGGGTTTGGCAGATACCGCTGCCCGGAAACGATCCGTTTTGCCGACGATCCACGCGGTCAGCACACCGCCGCCGCTACCACCGGTGACAAAAAGCTGGTCCGGATCGATATAGCCTTTGGCAAGGACTGCGTCCACGCCCGACATCAGGTCGTCGTAATCATGGCCCGGGTAGGCGTGATGAATCAGGTTGCCGAATTCCTGGCCATAAGATGTGCTGCCACGCGGATTGGTATACAGCACAACATAGCCAGCGCTCGCGTAAAGCTGGATCTCGGCGGCAAACCGCGAACCATAATTGGCAAATGGCCCGCCGTGAATTTCCAGGATCAATGGATACTTCTTCGCCGCGTCAAAACCCGGCGGCTTGACGATCCAGCCATGAATTGGACGTTGATCGAAGTTGCTTGCAAACCAGATCTCCTCAACCTGGCCAAGTTCCCTGTACGCAAACAAATCTTCATTGAGCGCCGTCAATTTACGGGCCTTGCCTCCGCGGCCATCGACAACCGCCAGATCGGCCGGGTGGTAGGCGCTGACTTGAGTGAACGCGATGCGATCCCGTCCGGCAATAGTGAAACTCGATGCGCCATAAGGGCGTCCCAGCGTCGTGCCGCCGAGTGAGTCAGTGACCTGGCGTAATTGACCGGACAAAGAAAGATACGCGATCCGCGTGTCGCCCTGGTCATCGTATTGAAAATATATGCCTTTACCATCGCGACTGAAGCTGGGGTTTTGTACGTTGCGATCGAGGTTTTCGCTGAGTACGCGCGAGCCCGTGCCATCGGCATTCATGACATACAGGCGGGCGTTTTCATAGCCTTGCAGGTGGTCATCGAAACCTGTGTACGCGATTAGCCGACCATCGCGTGAAACAGCCAGGCTGCCATCGGGTCCCTGGCGATCGGTCAGCGCATCAATTTCGCCGTCATCGATGCTGACCCGGTATATCTCGGTGTTGAGCGCATCGTATTCCCAGTCGTCATGACGATTGGCGGAGATCAGTATGTGTTCGCCAGCGGCTGTCCAGTGTATGGGTGAGGTGTGGTTAAAATCGCCACTGGTGATTTGTCTTGGCGTGCCTCCATCTGCGGGGACAATAAATACCTGCGTGTAGCCCAGTTCGAGAAAGCCTCGTCCATCAAAGCGATAAGTCAGTGTATCGATCACCCTTACCGGGTCCGCCCATTTCGCGCCCTTCGGCTTGGCGGGCATTTTCGCGCCGCCCTCGGTTTTTTCCGATACCAGCATTGTGAAAGCCAGTCGTTTGCCACCAGGTGACCAGGAAAGATTGTCCGCGCTGTGGGTCAGATGCGTGACCCTGACGGTCTGCCCGCTATCCAGCCAGCGCAGCATGATTTCCATGTGGCCGTCTATCAACGCCAGGTAGGCCAGTCGTTTGCCATCGGGTGACCAGCGCGGAGAAGAGTGGTTGCTCAGCCCGCTGGTCAGTGGCCGCAGGTTGTCGCCATCATAGTCGACGATCCACAGGTTTGAGCGCGCCCGGTCATTCATGATGTCCATGAAATTTCGTACGAAGATGACTTTATCGCCATTGGGAGAGACCTGCGGATCGCTGACAAACTCCAGGTCGAATACATCGCGAGCTTCGAAGTGGCTCGCGGCATGCAGCGGTGCTGCAAAAGCGAATGAGAACAGCAGCGTATTTTTGGCGATTTCTCTAAGGTTCATAATCGTCTCGATTCCAGATTCACTTTTGATTTCGCCGCCGGATAAGCCGGTTGCGCCACAGGATGCTGATATTGCCACAACAGCGGTTCTGGCGTGGGTTCAGGGATGACGAGGGGGGAAAAAAGAACCCGCCTGAAAGGCGGGTCTTAATTTCTGGTTTTTTTTCTTATGCGGCCAATATTCACTTTGGCTAAAGGGAAAACCTGTAACCTGAACATGCAGAAATCGTGCCGGTAGAAATATGTTCTTTAAAATCAATGACATAAGTAAAAGCATTCAAATCGAAGGAGGCGAGTTGTAAAAAAATCCGACAGCTATTAGGGTTTGAGCGATGATTGGCCTGAACCTGTAGTGAGGCCAGGGGCGCATAGCCAATAATTTGGCTCCTGCCGGGAGTCGTATTCGCAAACCAGGCGCCAGGAAACCGGGCGCCGACGAAGCAGGCCATTCGACGGCGTGCCAAGGGGGGGGAATGGGCCGATTTGTAATTGCTGCTTACGCGCCGAAGGCCGGGAAAGAGAAACAGCTTTTGACCGCCGTCGGAAAACATTTTCAGGTTCTGCAGACCGAGCAACTGGTAACGGACAGGCCGGCTGCCGTCATGTGTGCCGCAAACGGAACAATTATCGAAGTCTTCGAGTGGCGATCGGCAGAGGCCATTGAACAGGCGCACAACAATTCAGCTGTTCAGGCGCTATGGGCGGAGTTTGCCGATGTGTGCGATTACCAACCACTCGCCGAATTGGCCGAAGCTCGACAGATGTTCGCCGAGTTTGATGCTGTTCAGTTGTAATAATCACGCGGTAAAGAAATAAGCATCTACCTGTGATCTGCAACAAAATGATTGAAAACTTTTCAAAAGAACAGCGGTCCCAGATCGTGGCCGCCCTGTGTTCGGCCTTTCGTGATTATTCGACGATGCGCTATATGCTTGGCGATAGTACAGATGATTACGACACGCATCTGGCCGAACTGATTGCTTATTACGTGGATTCGCGGCTGACGCGGGACTGGCCCGTTATCGGTGTTCGCGCGGATGGCGAGATCGTCGCTGTCGCCATGGGCAACGAGCCTGTAGCGAAGCCGGCCCCGGATGCGTTGCAACACGCATACGACCGCTTGCGTAAGGTTATTGGAGGAGACGCCTTTGACCGCATGGCTGCTTTTGAGGCGGTGAGCGATCGCATTGAGCCAGACTATCCACATTTTTTCCTTGGCATGCTTGGCGTAAATCCTGATTATCAGGGGAGAGGCTATGCGGCGGAATTGATCGAACGTTTCCGAGAATTGTCTGCAGCGGATAGTCGATCGAAAGCTGTCGTCCTGAGTACCGAAGATCTCGATAATCTGCCTTTCTATAAGAAAATAGGCTTCGAAATTGTCGCCGACGCTGACGTCGGCGAATTACATACCTGGTGCCTGGCGCTGCCGACGCCCGGGTCAGCTTAGTGGTGATTCTGCTTGCTGGAAAGCTTCCAAAAATTTGCTTTGTTTCTACGTCCTATCAAGCCGCTGGCTTTTGCAGGGCTGTTTCTTTTTGCATTGATCTTTGGCTGGAATATGGTCGCGGCGCCAGATGGGTCAGGGGAACGGTATGTGATCCCATCGATAGTGGGTTTTCTCTGGGCCTTGTCGGTCTATAGTTTTATCGGCAGCTTTCAGCATGTACCTGCCAGGGCAAATTCGCAGCATTCATTCCTCGCGAAACTCATGGCGGCTCTACGCCGTTTGCGGTACTGGATCCTCGCTTTGCTCGCCCTGATCAGCAGCGTGGCTGTGCTGTTCGTGACATACCGCCTGTTCGCAGTCTGGCTGCGCGATTTCGGTATTTAATGCGCTAGGGGGATTTCTGCCGTGCGGACCACTAGTGCCCTTTTTTACGCACCTGCCGGCGCATCATTGCAGCCAGTTCCTGATGGTCTTTTCCGGGTGCTGATTCAAGGTTGGTAGCGAGGTGCTCAACCGCTTCAGTCCCCAAGTGCTGGTCGAGTTTCAATTTGGTGGTGACCGAATCCAGCGGCAGTCTGAAGCCGACTATGCCTTGCAGATTTTTTTCGACAGCGGCATCTCTGGCGACTATCCAGGGTTTCGGCAACGGGGATTCATATTGCTGGGTGAGTCGGTCGACCAGCCGAAATAACTCGCCTGCGTCTGCAATCAGGCTGGCCATGGCCTGGACGTGAACCACGGCATAGTTCCATGTCGGGACTGTGTCCGATATATACCAGTTGGGCGACATATAGGCGTGTGGTCCCATGAAAATCGCCGTGCTTGGGTTGCCTTCCAGATAACGGTGGTGTTCGTTAGCCAGGGCCATGTGGCCGAGCAACCGGTTGTTTTCCTGATCGAGCAGCATGGGCAGGTGAGTGATCTGGCACGCAGTCTCTGTCGGTGTGATAAGCGTGGCAAAACCATGGTTTTCAATGATCGCCAGCGCCACTTTCGTATCGGTTGCCGCAAATCGTTGCGGGACATGCATCGCCATTAGTCTGCCAGCTCCACGTAAACGCGGCGATTATGTTTGCCCTTTTTCTCAATTTTGCTGACGATTACTCGACCGATCTCGCTGCTGTTTTTGACGTGTGTGCCGCCGCAGGGCTGTAGATCCAGGTCACCGATCTTCAGCAGCCTGATTCTCTCGGAAACACGTGGTGGCTTGACCGACATCGTGCGAATCAATTCCGGACGCTGGTCGAGTTCCTCCCAGTCAGTCCAGATAGTTTCGGCCGCATGGTTGCCGGCAATGAGTTGATTGATCCTTTCGTTTACTGCTTCCTTATCGATCGGTTCCTGCATGTCGAAATCGAGCCGGCTGCGTAGTTCACCTATGGAGCCACCGGTGACGCCGAAGGGTAGTGCGACGCCTAGGAAGTGCAGGCTCGTGTGCATGCGCATCAGGCGATATCGACGCTGCCAATCGATTTCTACTTCCACGATGTCGCCCACAGCCGGCAACTCAAGACCGGCTTCCGGTACGTGCAGCACCTCGCGTGCGGCACCGTAAACCGTATCGGCTATCGGCAAAGTCCTGCCACCGGCTGTTCTCATGACTCCGGTGTCGCCTGGCTGGCCACCGCCTCGTGGATAAAAAACGGTTTGATCCAGCACTATTCCCTGCTCAGAAACTTGAATCACTGTGGCCTGGCAGTTTTTGAGATAGGCGTCCTGTAAATACAGCATTTCGGTCATCATCGGCTCCGCCTGATCGCAGGCTTGGTAATTTTTCTCGCCAACCGTATGCTATACCGAAGTATAGGAGCGAAGAAATGGCTGCGACCTCGAAAGAACGCCTGATCCTGTTGCTGCTGGTTGTTTTTGGCACGGCGATCAGCGGAATTGGTCCGTATGATCGTATGACCTGGTGGTTGGAAGTCGCACCGATACTGGTAGGTATCGCAATCCTGGTTCGAACGGCCGACAGTTATCGGCTAACGCCATTGTTGTATCGCTTGATGGCTCTTCATGCCTTGCTGATGATGGTTGGCGGGCATTACACCTACGCCAATGTCCCGCTGGGTTTTTGGTTCCAGGATATGTTCGATCTTGCGCGCAATAACGACGACCGTCTTGGCCATGTCATGCAGGGTTTTGTACCGGCCATGATAGCCAGGGAAGTCCTGTTGCGAAGTTCACCGCTCACCCGTGGCAAATGGTTGTTTTTCCTGGTCACATGCGTGGCGCTGGCGATCAGCGCGTTCTATGAATTCATCGAATGGTGGGTCGCTGTGATCATGGGCGGGGAAGCGGATGAGTTTCTTGCTACCCAGGGAGATATCTGGGATACCCAGTGGGACATGTTCCTCGCGTTGATTGGCGCCATTGCCGCTCAGCTGCTGCTGGGCCGCATCCAGGACCGGCAACTCAAAAACCTCAATGCTATCTGAACACTCCGAAACCCGGTCTGCCCTCAAGGGGCGTTAGCGGGATTTCCAAAACCATCCAGCGGCTCCTCTTGCCGTTGCGCGAAAAAGTGTGACCCGGATCACAAAAATGCGTCGGTATGGGTGCTTCATCCCAAAGCTGTGAACGACCGCACAACCACATTTGGCGGGCGCTGGCACTGTGTCGGGTGATACCGCGGTCAGGAAACCGATTACGGAATACAAAACCCATGGTTTTTGACAGAAATTACATGCGTAGTACCGTCGCTCGCCGCGTATTCACGCTGTTCGTGCTCGCAGCGTTATTGCCCGTTGTTGTTGCCGGTGTGTGGTCGCTGATCACCGCCAGTCGCCTGCTGACCGAACAGGCGGAAGAGCAGCTCAAGGAGAGCGCAAAAACCCTGGGTGTTTCTGTCTACGAAAGACTCGGCATGGCGGAAATGACGCTGCAGGAGATGGCCCAGACATACCAGTTGGAGCATTTTTATCCCGGAACCCCTTTTGGCCGGCAACAATTTGCTGCTCTCGCGGTGATCACCGATGGCGGGCTGACCAGTATCAGGGGTAGTTTTGACAAAATTCCCGAGCTGGACGAAGCAGCTCTTGAGCACATCGCCAGCGGTCTTCCGCTACTGCTCAGTCAGGGTACCGAGGGACAGGTCGAACTACTCATGCTGACCTCGGCTGGAGATGCCGGCGAGATCCTGATTGCCCGGTTGCTCGCGGAGTACGTCTGGGGCAATTCCTATTATCTGCCCAGTAAGCATCAGATGTGCGTGTTGTGGAACGATTTCAATCCCCTGTATTGTTCCAGCGAAAACATGCAGCTGGCTTTGCAAGACCTTACCCGGGACAGGCCTCTCCAGATTAACGACACGCCGATCCATTGGCGGCAAAACGAGCGAAAATACCTCGGCAAAATCTGGCAGATTTCGCTCGAGCCCCACTTTGGCCACAAGCCGTGGATGCTCTTGATCGGCACACCCGACCGCGAGGTTCTGGCCAATGTCAACGACTTCCGGGTAGTGTTTGTTACGGTTTTTCTGGCTGCTCTGTTGGTGGCCGCAATAATAAGCATGTCGCAAATCAGGAAGCGCATGGTACCGCTCGAAAAATTGGCCATCTATGCCGGTCATGTTTCGAACAAGAGATTCAATGAGCCATTGGATGTCGACAGTGGTGACGAATTCGAAGGTCTTGCGAACAGCCTGCGAAAAATGTCTCGCGGCCTCGCCAATCATTTTTCCATTCTCGCTACGATGTCAGAGGTCGATCGAAAAATACTTAGCTCACCCGAGCCCGGCGCAGTTGTCGATATCGTCTTGTCACGACTGCGCGACATCGGACCCTGTGATAACGCGGGAGTTACCGTGCTGGATCGGGCTGCACCGAAAATGGCGCAAAATTACATGATGCTGACCGGCGAGGACGAAACCACAACCAAACGTATAAAACTCGACCGTGATCTTGAGCTGA
>JAPUHG010000198.1 GCA_027297845.1 Gammaproteobacteria bacterium
TGGCGATCTTGTCGAAATCCACATCGCGACCCAGCAGTTTCCTCAATGGTGCGTTGTCCAGCAAACTACCCGGTGTTTTGCCCAGGGTGCCGCCTGACATCACGGTCAGCATCCAGCGCAAACTCGTACGCAGCATGGTCAGGCCATCGGTACGATAGACATGGTGTGCCTTGAAACTTCGCCAGACCCTCGCCAGTTGTGCAACGCCCAGCCGATAGTTGTCGGCGTGACTGGCGAGTACCGCACTGTTGATCGCACCGGCCGAGGTACCGCTGATGATCGGAAACGGGCTGGCCGAACCCGGCGGGATCATCTCGGCGATGGCCCGCAGCACGCCTACCTGGTATGCGGCGCGCGCACCACCACCAGGCAGGACCAGTCCTTTTTTCAGTTTCTGTCCGCTGTTAGCCACAGAAAATGACCGCGTTGTCGGATATTGGGATAGCATTCACCATTACTAAGTCGTCAGCACGATTCTATATCGTGCTTCGCCATTCGCAAGAATCTGTAACGCCTCATTGACCCGATCCATCGGCATCTCAACCACCCATGGATAAATCTTGTTGGCGGCTGAGTATTCGAGCATTTCCCGGATCATTTTTCGACTACCGATGGAACTGCCAGTCAGTATTTTCTGTTCGCCGACGAGACTATCAATGGGCACCGTGATCGTCGCCGCCGGCATGCCGACCAGGCAAAGCGTTCCATTGGGTCTCAACAGGCGCAGATAGACCGACCAATCCAGCTCCGCACTGACTGTGACCAGCAGCAGATCGAAACTCGCTGCGGCCGCCTCCAATTGCCCGGCATCGGTGTTATCGATACAAGCCATCGCCCCCAGTGCCCGGGCATCATCTTGCTTGCCCGGCCCACGATTGATCGCCGTCACCCGATGACCCATGCCGCTGGCGTACTGCACCGCCAGGTGCCCCAGACCACCGATGCCAACGACACCAACATCCTGGCCCGATTTTGGCAACAGTCTTTTCAGCGGCGAGTAAACGGTAACCCCGGCACACAATAGCGGCGCGGCCTGGAGGTCGCTCAGACCCTCCGGAATCGGGTGGGCAAACCTGGAATCAACCCGTATTCGGCTGGCGAATCCACCAACATTGGCCACACAGGTTCTTTGCGGCTTGACACAAAGATTGTCCTCACCGGAAACGCAACCGGGACACTCCAGGCAAGCACCACACAACCAGCCCACACCAACTCTCTGACCGACAACCAGGTCTCTGACCGCGTCTCCGGCAGCGACAACCTGCCCAACCACTTCATGACCGGGAACCAGCGGAAACTCGCTCAGCCCCCAGTCATCATCGATCAGGTGCAAATCGCTGCGGCAAAGACCACAGGCAGCAACCGTCAACTCAACATCCATTGGACCGAGCGCGCGCAGCCTGGTTTGGCCCGGGGCCAAAGGCTGGCCCGGGGCAGCGGTGATCCAGGCCCTGGTTTCGTCACCTGTGGTAGTCACTATCGAACTCCCTGCAAACCATTGTTTCGCCGCCAGTCGCGCGATTTTCCGGTACCTGGGTTATGCTGACCGCCATGGCTGGAACCGGATTTCTATCGTGGAGACCTATTGTGTATAAATCAATCCTACCGACTCTGCTGTGCCTGTGCCTGTTATCGCCGCTGGTGGTTGCCGACAGCCCGTCCGAGGGACAACCGGCGCCCGCGTTCAGACTACAGGACCAGGACAGCACTTGGCACGAGTTAGGTGATTATCAGGGCCAGTGGCTGGTCTTGTATTTTTATCCGAAGGATTTCACCCCTGGCTGTACGACCGAAGCCTGTACCTTCAGGGACGATATTTTCAAATTTCGCAGCCAGAATATCGCGTTGCTCGGTGTCAGCATGGACGATGTCGAGTCGCATCAGAAATTTGCCGAGGAATACAGCCTGCCTTTTCCATTGCTTGCCGATGATGATGGAAAAGTTTCGCGGCTTTATGGAACCTATCTGGGTATCGGCGGTGGCGTGGGTATTGCGAAACGCCAGACGTTCCTGATCGATCCGGACGGACTGCTGGTAAAACATTATCCCAAGGTCGACCCGGATGTTCACTCGGCGCAGGTCATGGCCGATCTGAATGTTCTGATGGTTGCGGACTAGCCGGCATAACTTTAACCTCATTTTGGGCACAGTTCATTAGTTCAAGATCGTCCATCAAAATATCAGGATTATCCGGGGCCGTCAGCGCACAGACTCAGCGTTGGACGGGAAGCAGTTCCAGGGTATGCACTGTCTCACCAGGCAAGAACGGCAGCGGCTCACCTGCTGCCCAAGCCCGAAATCCCAGGCGATAATAGTCAGACAACGGATGCCCGCTCTGACCGCCCGGCATATGAAAGTAACCCTCCGCCTCGCGCCCCGGGGCAACGGCAAAACGTTCGGATGTGCCAAAATTTTCAGCCTGCACGCGCGGCATAAAGGTGTCCCCAGCGGCGCCATAGGATGGCATGTTCAGATAGGGTCCGAGTACTGGAATCGCGCCGAGCGGATGGTTGATTCGAACAACATTGTGATCGCCCCAGGTCTCAAGCTGACCATCGCCGTCCGTATCCAGGCTTGCGATCGCATCATCCAGCGCCGTCAGCAGGAAATCTGCCCATGACTCGTATTGGGGATCCAGTAGGTGCTGAGGGCGTTTTTCAACCAATTGCCACAACGCGCCTTCAAACTTGCGGGTCAGTCGAGGCTGGTAATCGGGATCGGCCCGCCTGGCCTCGAGCGTCAAAAAATGTCGGAGTCTGCTCAAACAAAGATGCCGAAATTTGCGCACCAGGGGATATGCCTGCGACTCGGTTGACGCCCGCAGATCAGTATCCGCCAGTACGCTTGCCGCCAGTTGCCGTTGCGTCGTGTTTTTTTCGCCAGGTTGATCCAGTAACTCCAGAGCCAGGTTCCGCCAGGGATCCAGAAACAACGCCCGGTCATCGAGTTGCACTTTGAGAAAATCACCCGGTGTCGCGTCCTGCAGTGGAACCAGGTCGTCACGAATCTGCTTACTCCTCGCGCCGAGCCCGTAACCACCATCACCGATCAGGGCAAGCCCCGGTTCGCCGACTATTCTGGCATTCGCACTCCAGATTTGTCCTGAGACCGGATTGACAACCCGTGGATACTCTCGCGAACTGATCCAGCCGTTCCAACCGGTCCCGGAATCCGCCCACGACGCCGGCAACAGCGGATCGAAACCACCATCGCGACGCGGAATTTTCCCGATGATCGTCCAACCGATATTGCCATCCGCATCGGCAACCACCAGGTTCTGATGCGGCATGCCGATTTCGGGTGCGATGCGCAGGGCTTCATGGACGTTGTCGGCAAACATCATCTCGAGCAACCTGACATTGGTCGCTTCCGGCATCGCCGCAATCCAATGGACAGTTTGCAGGCGGCCCTGGTAGTCGCGACCGATAACCGGCCCCCAGCGGCTGCTGCGTACTTCTAAGATTACATCCTCACTGCCTTTTATCCGGATCCTTTCGTGGTGGATATCCAGATCGCGATAACCGTCGGGGGTGCGATAACGCCCTTCATTCCCGGGCTGACTCTCCAGGATCACTCGATCCGTCCAGTCGCCGTAACTGTTGGTATAAGCCCAGGCCACGCGGCCATTGCTGCCGGCAATCATTAACGGCGTGCCGGGCAGGGTCACACCGGTGATATCGAGATTTCTGCCCCTGACGTTACTGACCTTGAAACGTGCCCTGTACCAGACCACAGGTACGCGCTGGCGCAAATGCATATCGCTGGCCAGCATGCCACCACCATGTGCGGTTCGATGCCCCGCCAATGCCCAGTTATTGCTCCCCACGGGAATTTCCGGCTGGTATTCCGGCGCCTGCGAGTCTGCATCCTGAAAATTCTCGGCGAGCGCCCGAAGATTATAGACATCGGCCGCTGGAGGTGGCGCCGGTTTGATCGCCGAACCAGTCAGCGGCGCATCCCACTGGCTGCCCTCGGGAAACAAAAAACGATACATCGGTGCAGGCAGGGTGCTTCGCAAATAGCCACGCTCGGCGTCGGCGTCGGCGTTTTCATCCTGCAAGTCCGCGTACATTGCCAGCACCACCAAAAGACTGTCCTCTGCGAACCAGGGCCGCGGCGGCTGACGCAGCAGCAAATACTCGAAAGGATTGACTGACAGCGCACCCAGACCCGCGTTGACCCCATCGGTATAGGCTTCGAGCATGCGCCGATGATCGGCTTTTAAGTCTGCGAGAATCTGTTCCGCAACCTGCCGCAATCGATGGATGCGCATTTTGCGATCGTGATCAAGCGCACGGCTGCCGAACAGTTCTGACAGTTCCCCGGCGGCTGACCGGCGCTGCAGATCCATCTGGAAAAAGCGCTCCTGTGCATGCAGAAACCCCAAGGCGCGCGCCAGATCCTCCAGGCTCCAGGCGGTAATTTCGGGAACCCCCAAGCGATCGCGTTTTATCGTGACCGGTGCATTCAGACCGGCGAGTTGCAGCGAACCGTCGGTCATCGGCAGGCTGCCTCGCAATGCGGCCCACCCGGAAAGGATGATCACTGCTGGTAGAAATATAAGCAGCAGCAACAATCGACGAATCTTTTTCATTGCTTTGTCAGTCGCCGACTCGCAACAATTTCATCGAGTTGGTGCCACCGGATATGCCTATGGCTTCGCCCTCGGTAAAAATGATCAGATCGCCCGGCGCCACCAGGCCCTCGCCCAGCAATCGTTCGGATACCTGTTTCCACACTTTGGCTGCGCGTGTTTGCGTAATATCAAACGAAATCGGAAACACGCCTCGATAGAGGTTGGTCCTGCGGCGGGTTCTCTCGTGCCGGGTGAACGCATAAATTGGAATATCTGATCTGATGCGCGACATCCACAAGGCGGTCTTGCCAGATTCGGTCAGCGCGATAATCGCCCTGACATTGAGGTGATTGGCCGTGTACATGGCCGCCATCGCGATTGCTTCATCCGTGTGCTTGAACACCGAATCGATTCTGTGGCGCGACCGGGTATGCGCCAAATGGTGTTTTTCGGCGGCCTCGCAAATTCTTGCCATCGACTCGATGGCCTTGACCGGGTACTTGCCGATCGCGGTTTCGCCGGACAGCATGACCGCGTCCGATCCATCCATCACCGCGTTGGCAACGTCAGACACCTCGGCGCGTGTCGGAATCGGGTTATTGAGCATCGACTCCATCATTTGGGTTGCCGTAATACCGACCCGGTTCTTTTGCCTGGTCATGCGAATAATTCTTTTTTGCAAGCCCGGCAGTTCCGCGTAGCCGACCTCCACGCCGAGATCGCCGCGGGCGACCATGACGACGTCGGAAGCATCAATTATGGATTCAATATTGTCGATAGCCTCAGCGCGCTCAATTTTTGCGACGATTTTTCCCTGGCCGCCGGCTTGCTGATAAAGCGATTTTGCCTCGTTGACATCGGTTGCATCGCGCGGAAACGAGATCGCGAGAAAATCAACGTCCATTTCCACGGCCAGTTTGATGTCTTCACGATCTTTTTCAGAAAGGGCCTTGGCTGATAATCCGCCGCCAAGACGATTAATGCCTTTCTTATTGGATAACACACCACCAACCAAAACCCGGCTCACGACCCTGGGATGTTCCACCTCGGTAACTTCGAGCGTTATTTGCCCGTCATCGAGCAACAGGATGTCGCCGGGACTAAGATCTTCCGAAAGTTGCGCATAGGTAATCCCGACAACCGTATTGGTGCCGGCATCCGGATCGAATTCATAATCCAGCGAAAAGTGAGCGCCCTCCTTTAGCTCGATTCGGTCCTCGCTAAAACACTCAATGCGACTCTTTGGGCCGGCGAGATCGCCGAGTATAGTGATGTCGCGCCCGAGTTTGGCCGACACATCCCTGACCTGGCGAACCATTCGCATGTGCTCTTCGGTTGCGCCGTGCGAAAAGTTAATTCGCGCCACATCCATGCCAGCCAGGACCATCTGGGAAAGTACTTCCGGGTTATCGCTCGCCGGCCCCAGTGTCGCTATTATTTTGGTTCGTCTTTGCACTATTTGACTCGCGTCCGCATCTTTGGACTTTGTTCAGGCAGCTTCCTGTGCGCGCGCCTGCAATACCGCAACGGCGGGCAAGGTTTTACCCTCCAGGAATTCCAGGAACGCACCGCCACCCGTCGAGATATAGGAAATCTGGTCGGCCAGCCTGTATTTCTCAATCGCGGCCAGCGTATCACCGCCACCGGCAATAGAAAACGCCGAGCTCTCTGCGATCGCGTTTGCCAGCGTACGGGTACCTTCACCAAACTGGTCAATCTCAAATACACCAATAGGGCCGTTCCAGACGATTGTTCCCGCATCACCCATGATCTCAGCCAATGCCTCAGCCGTATCCGGCCCGATATCAAGAATCATCTGGTCGTCTTCCACCTGGTCCACGGCACGCACATCCGCTTCCGCTGTATCCGAAAGCTCCGTGGCTACAACTACGTCGCTGGGTAACGGAATACGCGCCCCGCGCCCCGCCGCAAACTCGGACACTTCCCGAGCCGCATCCAGCATATCGGGTTCATGCAGTGACTTGCCAACCGGGTAACCGGCCGCCGCGATGAAGGTGTTGGCGATACCTCCACCGACAACCAACTGGTCGACCTTTTCAGCGAGGGCCCTCAGGACAATCAGTTTGGTCGAAACCTTGGACCCACCGACGATAGCAACCAGCGGCCTTGCCGGATCCTCCAGCGCCTGGCTCAGCGCCTGCAATTCTCCGACCAGTAATGGCCCTGCACTGGCTATCGGTGCATATTGCGCAACGCCGTGAGTGCTCGCATGCGCCCGGTGTGCGGTTCCAAAAGCATCCATGACAAAAATATCCGCTAAAGCCGCCATTTTTCTGGACAGCTTGTCGTCGTTACTTTTTTCACCGGGATTGAAACGCACATTTTCGCACAGGACAACTTCACCATCCGCGATGCTTACTCCATCCAGCCAGTCTTTTTCGAGTCGTATTTTGTAGCCGAGCATGCTGGATAATTTTTTGGCCACCGGCGCCAGCGAGAACTCTTCCTGGTAGCGCCCCTCCTGCGGACGACCAAGATGCGATATCAGCATCACTTTCGCGCCGGCGTCGACCGCCAACCGTATGGTTGGCAAAGCGGCGCTGAGACGAGCATCGCTGGTAATCTCACCATCGCTGATTGGTACATTCAGATCCTCTCGAATCAGCACCCGCTGACCTCCAAGATCCAAATCGCTCATCCGTAGAAAATTCACATGTCCTCCGCTACAAAAAAACCGGTCTGCAAGGCCTGGCCTTGCGCACGACCGCCTGTTACAGGCGGTTGGTCAGCCCGCGTTTACCAGCGCCAGAGTGGTATCCAGCATTCGGTTGGCGAAACCCCACTCGTTGTCGTACCAGGAGCAGACCTTTACCAGTCTCCCCTCCATGACCTTGGTAAGAGTCGCGTCGTAACTGGATGAGGCCGGATCGTGATTAAAATCCACCGATACAAGCGGCCCATCGCTGTATTGGAGCACGCCCTTCAACTCACCTTCGCTGGCTTCCTTCATTATCGAGTTGACTTCATCCACCGTGGTATCGCGGGATGCAGTAAACACCAGGTCCACCAGCGACACATTGATCGTAGGCACGCGGATCGCAAAACCATCCAGCTTGCCTGCCAGCTCCGGCAATACCAGGCCGAGCGCGGCCGCCGCGCCAGTCGAGGCTGGAATCATCGACATCGTTGCGGAACGCGCGCGCCGCAGATCCTTGTGATAAACATCGGTCAAAACCTGGTCGTTGGTGTAGGAGTGAATAGTCGTCATCAAGCCATGTTCGACGCCGATTTTTTCATGCAAGGGCTTGACCAACGGCGCCAGGCAGTTAGTCGTGCACGATGCATTCGAAATAACTTCATCGCTGGCTTTGAGCGTCTGGTGGTTGACGCCATAGACGATTGTCGCATCCACTGCTTTACCGGCCGGCGCCGAGATGATGACTTTCTTCGCACCCGCAGCCAAATGGGGTGCTGCTTTTTCCTTGGTAGCAAAAAATCCGGTGCACTCGAGTACAACGTCAACGCCGAGCTCGGCCCAGGGCAACTTGCCTGGGTCGCGTTCGGCGCAAACGCGGATCCGGTCTCCGTTCACGACCATAGCGTCACCTTCTACGGTGATTACGCCGGGGAACTTGCCGTGGGTGGTGTCATACCGCGTCAGATGGGCATTGGTATTCGCATCGCCCAGATCATTGACCGCGACAATGCTGATCTCCTTGTTGCGATTCGATTCGTAAAGAGAGCGCAGAATATTGCGGCCGATTCGGCCATAGCCGTTTATTGCTACTTTGACAGTCATGTTTATTCCTTTGTTGAATATCCGGTCGCGATCAAAGAATCTCTTGCGCGACCCTAACGATGTTGTCGGCCGTGAAACCGAATTTCTCAAATAACAATCCGGCCGGCGCTGACAGGCCAAACCGGTCCATACCAATGATTCGCCCGCCCGGACCGGCATAACGATGCCAGCAATTGCTGACGCCAGCTTCAATCACGACTCGAGCGGTTACTGCGGCAGGCAACACCGATTCGCGATAGGCATCATCCTGAACCTCGAAAACGTCCGTACTGGGCATCGAAACGACGCGAGTAGCCACACCGGTTTTCTCGAGCTCAGCGGCCGCCTGCATGGCAATGGCAATCTCAGAACCAGTAGCAATCAAGATCATCGCGGGCGTCCCCGGGCAATCGTGCAGTACATAAGCACCACGCCGGATATTTTCGATCTGCTCGCCGTCTCGTTTCTGGAACGGTAAACCCTGACGCGTAAATACCAGGCAACTCGGTCCATCCCGCCTTTCGATTGCCGCCTGCCAGGCAATCGCCGATTCGACAGTATCGCACGGTCGCCAGACAACCATGCCCGGGATCAGCCGGAGACTGGCAACATGCTCGATCGGCTGATGGGTAGGCCCGTCTTCACCAAGACCAATCGAATCGTGCGTGTAAACAAAAATGCTTTGCACTTTCATCAGCGCCGCCATGCGTACGGCGTTACGCGCATAATCCGAGAAAGTCAGGAAAGTGGCTGCATAAGGCATCAGGCCTCCGTGCTGTGTCATGCCGTTCATCATCGCCGACATGCCAAATTCACGGACCCCGTAAAAAAGATAGTTACCGCTCGCATCGGCGGCGGTAATCGTCTTTGACTCATCCCAGTAGGTCAGGTTTGATCCGGTCAAATCCGCTGAACCGCCTAGCATCTCGGGCAGCGCCTTCGCGAAACCATTCAGCGCCCGCAGCGATGCCTTGCGAGTCGCCATATCGGCAGCTTCCGTGTTGATCTCCGCAATGACGCCGGCTGCGAATTCCGCCCAGTTATCCGGCAACTCTCCGGCCATGCGCCGCTGATACTCGGCGGCAAGCTGCGGATGTTTTTGCCGATAGTCCGCAAGAACCTGTTGCCATTCCTGCTCCATGCTGGCGCCTTTC
>JAPUHG010000199.1 GCA_027297845.1 Gammaproteobacteria bacterium
TCACGCAGCAGGTTGATACCGACCAGCACATCGAATTCCCCCAGCCGCAGATCGCGAATGATCTCCGTACGCTCGACCGTTTCGATATCCGAGTGCAAATAACGCACGCGCACCCCATGTTCGTGCAGGTACTCGGTCAGGTCCTCCGCCATGCGTTTGGTCAGAGTCGTGATCAGGACGCGCTCGTTTTGTTTCACCGTCCGCGTGATCTCGGACAACACATCATCCACCTGGCTGGCCACCGGGCGGACTTCGACCCCCGGGTCCACCAGCCCGGTCGGTCTGACCAGCTGCTCGACCAGTTGATCCGAATGTTCATGTTCAAATGGCCGTGGCGTCGCCGATACGTAGATCGTCTGCGGCGAAGCCGCCTCGAATTCATCGAAACGCAGTGGCCGGTTATCCAGGGCCGATGGCAGGCGAAACCCATATTCGACCAGGGTCTCCTTGCGTGAACGGTCGCCACGAGACATACCACCGAGCTGGGGAATCGTCACATGGCTTTCGTCGAGGACCAGCAAGGCGTCGTCGGGCAGATAATCGAACAGGCACGGCGGCGGCTCGCCCGGTGCGCGCCCCGACAGATAGCGTGAATAATTCTCGATGCCCGCGCAGTAGCCCAGTTCCCTGATCATTTCCATATCGAACATCGTTCTCTGTTCGAGTCGTTGCGCCTCCACTAGCTTGTCTTTTTTGCGTAATTCTTCCAGGCGACCTTTTAACTCGATCATGATCTGATCGACCGCCTTCAGCAAAACATCGCGTGCCGTTACATAGTGGGTCTTGGGGTAGATAGTTATCCTCGGCACCTCGCGCAGGACCTCGCCGGTCAGCGGATCGAACCAGGATAATTTTTCAATCTCGTCGTCGAAAAGCTGTATCCGGATCGCCTCGCGCTCGCTTTCTGCTGGGAAAATATCGATGACCTCACCACGGACCCGGTAGGTACCTTGGCTTAGATCCACATCGTTGCGCTTGAATTGCAACTCGGCGAGACGGCGCAGCACCGTCCGCTGATCGATACGATCGCCGCGCACCATGTGCAACACCATGGCGAAATACGCCTCCGGATCGCCCAAACCATAAATTGCCGAGACGGTGGCCACGATAATCACATCGCGACGCTCCAATAGCGCCTTGGTTGCCGACAAGCGCATTTGCTCGATGTGCGCATTAACCGAGGCGTCTTTTTCTATATAGGTATCCGATGACGGCACATAGGCCTCGGGCTGAAAATAGTCGTAATAGTCCACAAAATATTCCACGGCGTTTTTCGGAAAGAAATCACGAAACTCGCCATAAAGCTGCGCAGCCAGCGTCTTGTTATGGACAAGAATCAGCGCGGGCCGCTGTAGTTCCTGGATCACCTTGGCCACGGTAAAGGTCTTCCCGGAGCCGGTGACACCGAGCAGAATCTGCCGAGCCAGCCCGTCATTGAGTCCCTGTACCAAACCTGCGATAGCCGTCGGCTGGTCACCGGCCGGCTCGAACTCCGCGTGCAGTTCAAATTTTTTGTCTTCTGGTTTCATCTTTATTGACTGGCTCCCCTGGCCAGTCGCCAGGGGCCTCGAAAGTCTCTGTTGCCTTTAATCGCTATGCCACTAAAATACCCTGACCCTGCATTATGCCAGCTGGAAAGAATGAATGAGCCTGCCCCTCTCCTCGCGTGTAAAAAAAGTTAAGCCGTCGGCGACCATTGCCGTGACCGCCAAAGCCAAAGAGCTTCGGTCACAGGGTAAGGACGTCATCGGACTTGGCGTTGGTGAACCCGATTTCGATACGCCGGAGCACATAAAACAGGCGGCGATCCGGGCGATCGAAGATGGTTTTACCAAGTACACGGCGGTGGATGGTATCGATGAACTCAAGGATGTGATCATCGACAAGTTTGCCCGCGACAACCAGCTTGACTATCAACGCGACCAGATCCTGGTTTCAGTCGGCGCCAAACAGACGATTTTCAATCTCTGCCAGGCCGTATTGAACCCGGGTGATGAGGTCATTATTCCGGCCCCGTGCTGGGTCTCGTATCCCGATATTGCCCTGATGGCCGACGCCGAGCCGGTCATTGTTTATGCCGGCCCCGAGCAGGGCTACAAGATCACCGCGCAACAGCTCGCAGCCGCGATTACGCCGAAGACCCGTATGCTCATTCTCAACAGTCCCAGCAATCCAACGGGGGCGGCCTACAGCCGTGCGGAACTGCAGGCGCTGGGCGAGGTTTTCGCCGGGCATTCCGGAATCGTGATCGCGACCGACGACATGTATGAGCATATTTACTGGGCCGACGAACCCTTTTGCAGCCTGGTAAGCGCCTGCCCCGATCTGTACGGACAAACCATTACGATCAACGGCGTATCAAAATGTTATGCGATGACCGGCTGGCGAATCGGATACGCCGGTGGGCCGCGGGAAATTATCGCCGCCATGAAGAAAATCCAGGGGCAAAGCACCTCGAACCCGACGTCGATTTCGCAAAAAGCGGCGGTTGAGGCAATAGGCGGCGATCAATCCTGTATCGGCGTGATGATCCAGGCATTTCATGAGCGTCATGATTTTGTCGTCCAGGCTTTCAACGCTATCGACGGCATCTCCTGCCTGGCCGGCGCCGGTACTTTCTATGCCTTTGCCGATGTTTCAGGCGCGATCGAGAGACTCGAAGGCATCGAAGACGATACGGATTTTGCCACCTATCTGATCGAGCAGGCCGGGGTCGCGGTAGTACCCGGATCGGCGTTTTTTGCCCCCGGTCATATCCGCTTGTCATTCGCCACCGGCATGGACGTGTTGGAAGACGCGATGGGCCGGATCAAAGGCTGTCTGGAAGGCCAGTAGCGCGTCCTGGCGCTGGAAAACGGGAGGCTGCGGGCCTGTTGAGTGATCCCTTGACTGGCCGGTCCCGGTAGTGGAAAATGCGCGCCCTGTGCCAACAAGCACAGTTATTCCCCGGTAGCTCAGTTGGTAGAGCGATTGACTGTTAATCAATTGGTCCGTGGTTCGTGTCCGAGCCGGGGAGCCAAACTTTCAAAGACCCCTTTAGAGGGGTCTTTGACGTTTGGAGCCCAAGGACGGACTCCCCACGGGGG
>JAPUHG010000002.1 GCA_027297845.1 Gammaproteobacteria bacterium
TACCCGTGGCGATGCGGACAAAGCCCTGACTTCGAAATCAAGAATGCCAGCGTCGTTGGCGGTTGGCTCATCGTGATCGATCGTGGCGGCAGCCATTTTGCGCGCAAAGTTTACATCCCGATCGCTCAATATATCAACGAGCGATGCCAGTGCCGCCGGCGCCCCCGGGTAATTCGCCGCTTCGCGGCGCGCAGGTACCACGCCAGCGCACGCACCGGGTCCTGTTTCACCGTAAACCCGGCCTGGTAGCGCCAGCCGAGATTGCTGGCGGCGCGGGCCGCGTCCTGATCCGCCGCCCGCATCCAGGTGTGGGTTGCCTCGGCCGGGTTGGCGGGCCCACCCACGCCATGGTCCTGGCAATAGGCGAGCTGACACAGTGCGGCCGCGTGGTTTTGTGCGGCGGCCTGTTCCAGCCCGCTGCGGGTCAGTTGGAAATCCTCATCGATGCCTGCACTGATTCCGCGCAACTCGGCCAGCCGGTATTGAGCGTCCGCGGATCCTTGCTCGGACGCCTTTTCGAACCAGTAAACGGCCTTGGCCGGGTTGTATTCGTGGTCGAGCAGTTGCAGGAAAATCGAACCCATGGTGACCTGTGCCGGGGCAAAACCTTGCCTGGCCGACTCCAGCAGCCAGTGCTGTGCTTGTTGCGGGATTTCGCTGGGCGGGCCGTTTTTGATTATCCATACGCCCAGGTTGTACTGCGCAATGCTGTCGCCCTGTGCGGCCAATTGCTTGATTTGTTCGATGTCAGGCGGTTGATTCATGAGCGCATTGTACGCTGGTCATTCGGGTATCGGGCCTGGCCGCTCTCGCACGTCCCTGTGCTCCGCGGCATAAGGTCATCCTGACCAAAAAGGCCCTCCTACACGAGCGATGAATATTTTCGGTCAGTTCGAATGAATGTGTAGGAGCGGCTTTAGCCGCGATCGGTGCGCCCATCGGCCACCGCATGTTGATGTCGGTAGGAAATCCCCATCGGGCCTGCTGGTTCTTCTATTCCTCTTCTGGTTCTTCAGGCTCCCGAAAACCAAAATCAACATCGCCCGAGGCGGCCAGCCAGGTGGCGGTTACGAAGGCCGCAACCACCTGGCGCAGGTTTTCAGGATCGACCTTGTCGAGCGTGTCGCTGGCGGTATGGTGATAGTCAAAATATTTGGTGCCATCCGGAATCAGCGTAATGACCGGCATACCGAGTTCCTTGAACGGACTGATATCCGCGCCCCAACCAGTTTCGTTGTCGCCCATCTCGATGCCCAGCGATTCGAGCGGCTTATGGATAGCGTTGCCGATTCCCGCACGGTCCGCCGGGAATAGTGTGGAAATGCGCCAGATTTTGCCGGGGCCAAAATCGGATTCCATCCCGACCACATGCTTGTTCAGATCAGCCATATACTTTGCTGCATAAGTCTTGGCGCCGAAGAGGCCGAACTCTTCATCCGCGGCCAGCAGAACCCGGATGGTTCGCGCCGGCTTTTTCCCACTGCGCAGAATCTGGGACAGCGTTTCCAAAACCACGCCGACGCCGGTCGCATCATCAATCGCACCGGTTCCCAGGTCCCACGAATCCAGATGGGCGGCCAGGATGACGATCTCATCCGCTCGGCTGGTCCCGCGAATTTCACCAATCACATTGGCCGAGCGTTCATCTTCCAGGTAGCGCGCGCTCATGGTCATTTTGACGGTCACGGTTCCGCCGCCGGCCAATTGCATCGCCAGCAGGTCTGCATCGGGGTTGGAAATTGCCGCCGCGGGAATTCGTTGTATGCCGTCTTCGTATTTGGTCTTGCCGGTGTGCGCCAGCCTGGCGTTAGAGGTACCGACCGAGCGAATGATCACCGCGATCGCGCCTTTGGCGGCCGCTTTTGCGGGACCGTTCCTGCGGGCCTTGACGACCGGGCTATAGTCGCTGCCGTCCTTGTTCGCCTGCATGCGCTTATCGAAAAAAACGATCTTGCCCGCGACTTCCGTATCCGGTGTCGCTTCCAGTTCGTCCAGGTCGATGACCCTCAGGATCGGGGCTTCGATGCCACCGGCGGGCGTGCCGATGCTGCCCCCCAGTGCAGTCGCCACCAATCTCTGCGGATAGGGCATGGTGATATCGATCGCTATCTCGCCGCGCTCCCAGTGCGGCACGACGACGTTCTCGGCGCGTACGTTTTGCAAGCCAAGTTTGTTCATGGTCGCCAGTGCCCAGGCGACCGCCGCCTTGTCGCCGGTTGTGCCGGCGAGTCTCGGGCCAACCTCCATGGTCAGGGAAACGACATGGCGATAAGCATCGGATGAGGATAATGCGATGTTGCGAAGTTCCTCCGCCTGGCTTATTTGCCGGGCGCTAAACACACTCGACTGCTCCTGCGCGAAAGAGGGGGAGGGCAAACAACACAGCACGGCAGCCACAGCGATCAGCAGCATGCTACTGAGCCTGTTTGCGTACTCGCCGGTTTTAAGAAATGGAGTCATCAGGTATTCCGGTTGGACCACAGGGTCGCACATTGTATCCAAGGAGCGCGCTGCGGGTAAGTCAAAATGACAAAATAAGAATTCGCTGATTGTTGTGTCGGCAACGGGTTAGAATACGCGCCTTCGCAAATGCACGAACGCATATCGAACGGGAGATACATGGGCAAAACCAGGGGAGCGCGACACCGCAAACGCAAACAACAGCCGAAGCAGGCGGATACCGCCGACCGGCATTATTTGTACGAGCAATCGGTGCAGGGGGTCGAACATGAAGCCGAATTTCTTGCCGATACTTTCAAGGAAATTCGCGGGCGCGAAGCGACACTGTTGCGGGAAGATTTTTGCGGCACCGCTAATGCGGCCTGTGAATGGGTGAAGGTCGATGAGAGGCATCGGGCGATCTGCGTGGATCTCGATGCCGATGTACTCGCCTACGGGCGTAAAAAACATGTTTCCGCCTTGAGTCCGGACGCGCAACAAAGAATCACCCTGATCAACGGCGATGTGCTGATCGAAAAAACTGAACCCGCCGATATCCTGGCCGCCTTCAACTTCAGTTATTTCATCTTCAAGACCCGCGAGGAGCTCAGGCGGTATTTCAGCGCGGCCCGCGACGCAATAAAAGACGATGGCCTGTTTTTTCTGGATATCTATGGTGGGTCGGATGCTTACCAGGAAATGGAGGAAGAGACCGAATACGATGACTTCACTTACATTTGGGATCAGGCCAGTTACGATCCGGTAACCGGCGATTATCTTTGCTATATCCATTTTCGCTTTGCGGACGGTTCGGAACTGACCCGGGCGTTTACCTACCATTGGCGATTGTGGAGTGTGCCCGAGGTTCGTGAGTTGCTGGCCGAAGCCGGTTTCAGCTCGTCGAAGGTTTACTGGGAAGGCACGGATGAAGACGGCGAGGGCGATGGTGTGTTCACGCCGGTGGAAACAGGCGAAGCCGATGAGGCATTTGTTTCTTATATCGTTGCCAGACCCTGACTCGCTGGCGGAGCTGGCCCGGCTTCCTGGGACGTACCGTGGTCCTGTCTGGTTTTCGACCGCCAAGGTGGGGACGTCATGCCAATTCCGCGATCCGTGGCAAAATATGCGGGCCAGCTCAATCACTTGGCGCGATAATCTCAGGTACGACTTGACGTAATCCCGGAAAGCACTCACCATGCAAAGCGCACTGAATTCAACCTATAACCGGTGGTTTCGCGTAGCCGGATTAACCGATACAGGCATGAGGCGTGGGCAAAGAAATTGAGTTAGCCATACTGTTCGCCGATGTCGTCGGCAGCACCAGGCTTTACGAAGCGCTTGGCGATGTCCGCGCGAGGGACACGGTTGCGCATTGCATCGATGTCATGCGCCAGGCCACGGAAAACAACAGCGGCACGGTTATCAAGACCATGGGCGACGAAGTGATGTCCACTTTCCCGACCGCCGACGATGCACTGAACGCCGGTAGCCAGATGCAGCAGTCCATATCCGACAATCCAGATTTTGGAGATTTAGACGGTGCCGTCGATGTGACCATCCGTGTGGGTTGCCATTACGGTCCGGTGGTGCTGGAAAACAGGGATATTTTTGGGACGGCGGTGCACACGGCGAACCGGATGACCAGCCAGGCGAAGTCCGCCCAGATCATCACCACCCAGGTGCTGGTGGCAAAACTGGGCAAGGAATGGAGGGCCAACGTCAGGCAGATCGATATTGCCTCGGCCGGCGGCCAGAGCGAGGAAATCGTGCTCTACGAGGCACTCTGGCAGACCGAGGACATTACCAGCATGCTACCCGTCATCGACCTGAATCGCTTTGTAAATCAAAAGCTTGGGCGTTTAACGTTGCGTTATCAGGAGCGCGAGATCGCGGTAGATTCGGAACAGACCACGGTTACGCTCGGACGGGGCGATAATAACGATTTGATCGTCAAGGGCAACCTGATTTCCCGCTTGCATGCACGGATCGAACTGGAACGAAACAAGTTCATGTTATACGATCAGAGTACTAACGGAACCTTCGTCTACAACAATGGCGAGCAGTCATTCCTGCGGCGCGATGATGTGCAGCTGACTGGAAAAGGATATATAGGCCTGGGCAAAGCGGTTACGGAAGACTCGCCGATGGCCATACATTATTTGATTAAAGAAAAATAACAATAAAGAATAAGAAGAACCGCGAAATATAAAAACTTAAGGGGGCCCCACTGAGCAATTCAGTGGGGCTTTATTTTATCTGACTCACATGTTTAACCAAGGCGGTGGATGGCGAATGTGAGGGATGGAAGTGCTACGCATTTTCCTGCAATGATTAGTTGGTTGCTGAATACAGTTTGTACACCGCCCTCCACCTATCGCGGTTCTGGCTGGTCCTCGAACTGCTGAGCTTGGTCTTCACTC
>JAPUHG010000020.1 GCA_027297845.1 Gammaproteobacteria bacterium
TCGTTTTCATCCGGAACCGCACGATTAAACAAGCGGCGCAAACGACGCATCAATTGCCGTGGATTATCCGGGTCGAGGAAGCCATTTTCCAACAGAACTTCCTCCAGGTGTTGGTAAAATCGTTGCATCGCATCGGCCGCCGCCGGTGGCGGGTCGCCGGATACCGGCGGCAGATCAGTCTGTCCGCGCGCCAGGCGAATTTCATAGCAAAGAATTTGTACCGCCATGGCCAGGTTCAATGAGCTGTATTCGGGGTTGGCCGGGATGCTGATCAACAGGTGACAGCGTTCCAGCTCGTCGTTGGACAGGCCGTATTGCTCGCGGCCAAACAGCAAGGCAACCGGTGTTGCCGCTGTTTTCGCCACGATTTCTGCGGCGGCTTCGCGCGGGGCCTTGCATGGCCAGGCCAGGCTGCGCTGCCGGGCGCTGACCGCGACGACCAGGCCACAACCTTGCAAAGCCTGGTCGAGATCGTCGACCACCGTCGCGGAGGTCAGCAGCTCATCCGCGCCGGACGCCCTGGCGGTGGCATCGTCGTCCGGAAATGCTTTCGGCGCTACCAGCCAAAGGTCATCCAGACCCATGTTTTTCATCGCCCGGGCTGCAGCGCCGATGTTACCGGGGTGGCTGGTTTCCAGCAGCACGATTCTTAACGGGTGACTCATGGCGACAAGATCACGTGAATTGACACAATTTCTACCAACACCGGCGAAAACCCCTTATGTTTGCTATCCTTCCGCCCCCGAAAGGTCGTCGTATTATAGCGGCGACCCTGGGAACCTGTCGGACTCAGGATTGTTCTACTACGAAGCCCTGAATCCGACCGGCTCCTGGCTCTTTGATAAACAGGTGATCTTCATGAACCCGATGCTGAACATAGCCCGGCAGGCCGCCCTGAATGCCGGCAAAATCATCGTCCGTGGCATGAACCGTTTGCAGCGCTTGCAGGTCACCAAAAAAGGCCGCAACGACTACGTTACCGAGGTCGACCGGCTGGCCGAGCAGGAAATCATCGGCACCATACGCCATTCCTATCCGGAGCATGCTTTTCTCGCCGAGGAAAGCGGTCAAACCGGCGAAAGCGAGTTCGTGTGGATTATCGACCCGCTGGATGGCACCACCAACTACCTCCATAGCTTCCCCGTATTCGCCGTATCGATTGCTCTGCAAATCAACGGACGCCTGGAATGCGGTCTGATTTACGATGTCCTGCGCCAGGAAATTTTTGAAGCCTCGCGCGGACAGGGCGCACAAGTCGATGGTCATCGAATCCGGGTCAGCAAACAAGCTGGCATGAAGGGCTCCCTGATCGGCACCGGCTTCCCTTTCCGGAACAATAATCGCTGGCTCGACGAGTACATGGAAATGTTAAAGGCGGTGATCAAAAGCGCATCCGGGATCAGAAGGCCAGGAGCCGCAGCACTGGATCTCGCCTATGTCGCGGCCGGCCGGCTGGATGGTTTCTGGGAGACTGGCCTCTCACCGTGGGACATGGCGGCCGGCGCGATCATCATCAAGGAAGCCGGTGGTTTCGTGACCGATTTCAGCGGCGACGACAATTTCCTTGAAAGCGGCAATATCATCGCCGGCACGCCGAAAGTCTATAAAGAGCTGATGAAGACCATCCACCCGTACGTGGGCGCGCTCTGCAAATAAAGTTCAGCGAGTTGTACGGGGTGGCTGCGGCCGCGGACTCTCAGGATTGCCGCGGGACACTGTTTCTACTCCCAGCGCGATTCGGAGCGAAGCTCATCGAGCAGCGGGGTAAAACAGTGGCCCGAACAATCTTGATACTTCGAGCCCGACGTTGGGGCTTTGCGGGCCTCGGCAACCACGTAAAACTCGGTGAGATACCGTCGCTGTTTTGCCCCGTCAGGGCATCTCATCCAGCTCCTTGTCGACGACAGGCGGCATCAGGTCTTGTGTGGAAACATCCAGCGTCAGCGCGAGGCTGCTGGCCACGTAGATCGACGAATAAGTACCGACCACGACGCCGACGATCAGCGCCATCGCGAACGCATGGATCGCTTCGCCACCGAGGAAAAACAATGCCCCCAATACCAGCAGTGTGGTCATCGATGTGATCAGCGTGCGGCTCAGTGTCTGGTTAATGGAAACATTCATGACTTCCATTGCATGGCTTTTGCGAATACGCAAAAAATTCTCGCGAATCCGGTCGAACACGACGATGGTGTCATTCAGCGAGTAGCCGATAACGGCCAGCACCGCTGCGAGCACGGCGAGATCGAACGGCTGATTGAACACCGAGAAAAACCCCACGGTAATGAGCACATCGTGTGCCAGCGCTGCGACCGCACCGACCGAAAATTTCCACTGAAAACGGAACGAGACATAGGCCATGATGAACAGCAGCGCGAACAACATTGCCAGGCCGCCCTGTTCGCGAAGCTCCTCACCGACCTGCGGACCGACAAACTCGACCCTACGTAAAACCACGGTCGGATCCTGGGCGGAAAGTACCGCGAGAATCTTCTCGCCAACCGCATCGCTGCTCGCGCCGCCTTCCTGTGGCAACAGGCGAATCAGCACATCGCGCACGGTTCCGAAATTCTGTAACTGTGCGGCACCAAAACCTGCTGCTTGCAGTTCGCCACGAATTCGCGGTAAATCAGCGCTGTTCTGATAGCCGACTTCGATCAGCACGCCACCGGTAAAATCGATCCCCAGATTCAGGCCCCTCGTGAAAATGGAGCCCAACGAAATAGCGAGCAGCAGGATCGACAAGACAAAAGCGATTCGCTTTTTGCCCATGAAGTCAACGCCGGAAAAAGTAAGCATGGTTTTCATCAGGAGATCCTTCTCAGATCGACAGGCTTTCCA
>JAPUHG010000200.1 GCA_027297845.1 Gammaproteobacteria bacterium
GCGATTGAGGATGGTCACATCTGCTCCGGCCCGTGCGGCAATGTGGGCGAACTCGAACCCAATGAATCCGCCACCAACAAAAACGATGCGCCGTGGTAGCTGCTCAAGTTCCAGGAACTGATCGCTGCAGGTCAGATGCTCCACTCCATCGATGGGCAGACGTGCCGGTTCTGCCCCAGCAGCAATGACGATGTAGCGGGCGTCGATGGTCACGTCATCGATCGCCATCTGCGTAGGTCCGATGAAGCGTGCCTTGCCGTGATAGGTGTCGATCCCCTTCTCGGCAAATCCTTGCTCGCGCTTTTCGGGCACCGGATCCGTAAATGAACGTTTAAATTGCTGCAGGGCGCCCCAATCGATATTGATCGCACCGGTAATAACGCGTTTTTCCTGCATCCTGGCCGTGGCATCCATGGCCTCCGCCGCTGCGACGAGCATCTTTTTCGGATCACACCCTCGCAGGGCACAGGTGCCGCCAAACGGCAGATGATCGACAACAGCCACGGTCCAACCGGCTTTCCGACAGATGTTTGCCGTCACTGCAGCAGCGGTGCCAGTACCGATGGCGATTAGATCGTAGGACTTTGGCATGGGGAGCCCCCTTTTATTATTGAGTTGTGGACTTACGGCGCTGATTGCCGTTACTTACTCATGCTTCAATTATTGCTTCATTCCCTTCCAAACCGAGTGGATACTGCCACTGGTTTTTCGCCTGAGCAGCCTGAAATGCGTCATCCACCGAAACAATAAACGCACCGTCATGCTGACGCGCCCACTTCGTCGCGACTTGCTCGTCGGCAAAGAAATGGACGTAATGGCAGAAACTGTTCACTATGTCGGCGTTAATCTCGCTTTCGGGCGGTAACACAAACGATACGACCGCAGTCGGTGGATCGAGATCCTCGACACCCGTTGCTGAAACGAACATCCTTATGGGCGTCGACGTGACTGGGCAGTTAGATCTAACCGATGCAGGCGCGCCCAGGACTTCCGGCAGAAAAAGCGTATCCCAGGCACACCACGCGTACAACACTTCGTCGGTAGGGCAAATCTCGTGGGGGGTTGGGGTTAAAGACAGCCCCCAGTAGCCGATAATTCGGTCATCCGCATCGAAATGCACCCCCGGCCACGTATCCAAAATTTCACCGACTTCACCTGCGGTTATCTCCGAAGTCCGTGCGAGTCTGCTTTTTGACACCGGCTTTCCAGCCATTAGCGTTCGGTATAGATTGATCGACAAACGCTGCTCGCTAGGTGACATTTGCGGCAGCAGGGTTGCTAGCTTTTGAAGCCACCCATTTTTTTCTGTGATGGTCATCGGTGACCTTATAGGGTGGATCGCGTTAGCAGACCTCAAAACCTAAGTACAGCAGTCGCCCTGCTGGATGGGGGGGCAGGGAACCGATCCGTATGAACAGTAAATACAGCAATCACCGGGTTTTGGCTTGAGCATGGAACCGCACTGCTCGCATTCGTAAAAAAACTGACAGGCTTCCGTGGGCATGCTTTCCACGGCTTTATGCCCGCAGTCCGGGCAGATGATTTCTGATTGCAGAATAAGGTCCATCAATTAGTGCGGACCGATGATGGAAAGCCTGCATTGGTTGTCGCGGCGGTCAGTGCCTCGACATTTGCTGTGCCAGGATCGAATACAACCGTTGCAGTCTGTGTGTCGAGATCGACCTCCGCATTATTGACACCTGGCACTCTTTCCAACGCAGTGCGAACCGTGATTGGGCATACCGGGCAGGTCATGCCCTCTACCGATAAGGTCACGGTCTTCTGTTGCGCTTCATCTGAGGCATAGATCGGTGAAATGACCGATTGACCCAGGATAAGAAAGCCAGCAGCCAGAGTGATTGAAATAATGTGTCGCATGATATTGCTCCTATGTACAGATTCAGGCGTTACGCGAGCAAAAGTGGTGCGTACCACGGAAACGCCAACAGGATCGCCAGAAACACTGTTACCGCCCAGAACACGATGCGCTGGTTGCGCCGCGTCGTCGGATTAGCACATGCGTCTCCAGGCTCGCACGACTGCGGGACGAGATATAACTTCCGAAACGCCAGCCCGAGAAATACCAAAGTCGCGCCAATGAAAATGGGCCGGTAGGGTTCAAACGCCGTCAGGTTGCTGATCCACGCACCGCTTATTCCCAAGGTCAACAGCACCAGCGGGCCAACACAGCATACCGATGCCACAATGGCCGCCAGGCCGCCCGCAACAAGCGCACCTCTTGGGGGTTTGTCGTTTGCCATAGCCGGATGTCCAAAGTTCCAAGAATTGCGCTACTCTAAAGTCTGTAGTTCCTACAGGGTCAAGGAGTTTCTACCGTGACGGCATCACAGAAAGCTGAATCAGGCATGCAAATCGGTCAGTTGTCGAAAAAAACCGGCTGCAACATCGAAACGATCCGCTACTACGAGAAGCGGGGGCTGCTCCCGAGTCCGCCCCGAACTGCGGGCGGATACCGGCTTTACGATTCAGACCACCTGAAACGCTTAACGTTTGTCATGCGCAGCCGGGACCTCGGATTCAGCATGGCGGAGATAGAAAAATTGTTGAGTCTCGTGGACGAGCACCAGCTCACCTGCCATGACATGCATCAGCAAACGCTGGCGCACGTCGGGGATATTCAAAGCAAGATTGCCGATCTAAAACGCTTGGAGAGAGTCCTTACGGAGATTGCGTCAAAATGCAGCGATGGAACTGTGCCCGAATGCCCCATCATTGACGCGTTATACGAACCGCTGGATCGCGAGTCCTTTCTATAGGAGCCCGAGTGTCCGCTTTGGATCGTTAGCGGACACTCAGAGGCGCGAAAACTGCCGGATAGCCGATTTTGGGGCCTGGGATGCGTCCGCGAGTGTCCGCTTTTGGCCGAAAGCGGACATTAGCGGTGCAAGAAAAACCCGGCACAAGGGCGGGTTTTTCTACTTGATCACGAAACCAGAAATGCCGCTTACTCGTGACCAACTTCAAATGACCCCACCTCGAAATCATTGAAATCCGCATCTGGAGAGGGGCCCTTGGTGCCAGGAAGCACTTCGAAGAACAGGTCGAAATCGATCATGACCGCTGCCAGCTGGCCCAGCACATCCACGTCGCCTTCAATCTTCGCGGTACCGTCCTCAATCTGCGCCATGAACGATTTCGCACCCATCATGACCTGTTCCAGGTCGGAGCGATTGATCGTAATACTCAGGTCGGCATCGTCAGCCTGGTAGCCTTCGATGTTGGTCAGCGTCGCGTTGCTGAGCTCAATGACGTATTGCTCGCCGTTGTCGGGTGTGGCGAGGTTGATTGTGAACTCGAAATCCTCTGCTTTGGTGCTGTCCATGCGGATGCCGAGGAAATCCAGGAAGAGCCCGGTGGTCATCGCTCGGATCACGTCGGGTCCGGCGGATTTCGGAGCTGCCCCTTCCGGGATGCCAGAACGCAGTTCGTAGGCACCAGCCAGGAAGGCGTTACGCAAGCCAGGATTTTCCTGCTGGTAACCGAGTTGCTCGTAAACATCAGCCAACAGGTCCTTGGCAGGCTGATTATCGGGCTCAGCGAATACCAGCCTATCCAAGATTTCTACCGCTGCGAGATATTCGCCCGCGTCATATAGCTCCTGCCCCTTGACCATGATCTTGCCGGCGCCGCCCATCATCTCGACATACAGTGGCGCCGAATCACGCGGTGACAACGGGATCAGCGTCGCCGGATTCGCATCCCAGTGGCCGAGGTACTTATTGATGACGCCGCGGCTGTTGTTCTCCTGCGAGCCATGGTAGAAGCGCGTTATCCAACCGTCTTGCAGACTCGCCGGGGCCCGGTAGACGTTGTGAATCTCATTGATCGTGACGCCCTGGTTCGCATAGTGCAGCACCTGGTTGTTCATGTGCGCGTAGATATCGCGGTTGGCCTTCAGTACTTCCTGAATTCGTTCGTTACCCCAGCGCGGCCAGTGGTGCGAGGCAATCATGACCTCGGCTTCCTGGCCATAGGCATAAAGCGCCTCGTTGATGTACTTCGACCAGCGCAGCGAGTCGCGGACCATCGCACCGCGCAACGTATAGATATTATGGACGGCGCCCACGACATTCTCCGCCATCCAGAGGGTTTTCATCGACGGAATATACGTGTTCATCTCAGAAGGCGCCTCGGTGTCGGGCGTGT
>JAPUHG010000201.1 GCA_027297845.1 Gammaproteobacteria bacterium
TATATGTACTCGGGCTTGTTGCTCATCTTATTTCTCCAGCGTCTGTTTCAGTGCGGATATGGCGGTCATTCGTCTGCGCGCATACTTTTTCAGCCAACGCTCGCTGATTTCATGCACCGGCGCCGGATTCAGGAAGTGAAGTTTCTCCCGACCGGACCAATGGATGACGATGAGGCCGGCGTCTTCGAGTATTTGCAGATGCCTGGAAACCGCCTGCCGACTGAAGCTCGCGATCTCGCACAGCTCATTCAATGTCTGGCCATCGCGTGCGAAAAGCTTATCCATAATTTCGCGGCGGCTTTGGTTCGCTAGGGCTTTGAATATCTGATCCATCAGGGTCCATAATAGGCAACTAAAAGGTTGCATGTCAAGAGCAATTTTGAAGTACCCCGATTACCGGCCAGGGCACTTGGCTTAAGCAGCCGGTTTCTTCGTGGTACAATTTGACACTTCCCGAGCGTGCAAATAAGTCACAAGAAATAAAATGACATAAGGGATTGGGCGAGATGAGTTCACTTTTTGCAAAGCTGAAGCAGAGGAACGTGTTCCGCGTGGCGGCTGCTTATGCGGTACTAAGCTGGATTCTCCTCCAGATAGCAGACCTGCTGACGCCGGCACTGCACTTGCCACCCTCGCTGATCACGATCCTCGCTGTAATCTTGCTGCTAGGGCTTATTCCGGCGCTTATTTTCTCCTGGGTTTATGAACTAACGCCCGATGGCCTGAAGAAAGAGTCCGCAATCAGTGACGACCCGGCTTTCAAACAGCAGACCGGGGCCAAGCTGAATGTTGCGGTTATCGTCATGCTGGCGATAGCGATCGGCTTACTGGCGCTGGATCGCCTGGTTCTTCGAACCCAAACACCGATCCTCGCAAGCAAGGCCGGGAGTACACTGGGCCAGAGCGTACTGGCACAGTCGGATGATGGCACGATTAACTCTATCGCGGTCCTTCCTTTTTCCGATTTCAGTGCTGGTGGTGATCAGGCACACATGGGGGACGGTATTGCCGACACGATTCTGCATATGCTGTCGCAGGTCGAGGGTCTGAGAGTCGCTGCGCGGACCAGTTCCTTCTCGTTTCGCGGTGACGATGTCGATGTTGCCACCATAGGTCAGCAACTGAACGTCGAATCGGTCCTCGAGGGCAGTATCCAGGTTGCAGGCGACCAGTTGAGAATCATCGCGCAATTGGTACGCACATCAGACCAGAGCCATGTATGGTCGAAGACATTCGATCGGCCGGCCAGTGATATTTTTGCCATTCAGGACGAGATCGCGAATGCGGTGGTCCAGTCATTTGCTGTTGCTAGTGTTTCATCTTCCCCTGCTATGGCATCGGCGCGCACGGATCC
Organism: Gammaproteobacteria bacterium; assembly: GCA_027297845.1. GTDB lineage: Bacteria > Pseudomonadota > Gammaproteobacteria > Steroidobacterales > MnTg04 > MnTg04. The sequence continues at coordinate 1,355 of JAPUHG010000201.1, forward strand.
CGAAGTTTACGCGAAGGTACTCAGAGCAAGAAATTTGTGGCCGAAACGGACACGCAAAGATATCGACGAAGCGATCGCAATATTGAATCAGGCAATTGATCGGGATCCTGCTTACGCGGCGGCGCGTTCGGAACTGGCGACTGCGCTTGTATTCAGTACCATTTATGGCATTTCAGACATGGAAATGCTGCGACCAAAAATACGCGAGCATGTCGAAATTGCCCTGCAACTAGATCAAAACAATGCGACCGCGTACGCAGCACGCGGTCATACCTGGCGATCGCCCCAGGAAAACGAACGGGCTAGGGCAGACTACCTGCGAGCTCTTGAGCTAAACCCGAGCGATGTCAACGTAATGAGTTGGCTTGCGGGGGTCAATTTTGAATTGGGCTTTGTTGAGGAAGCAATGGCTCTACTACAACGAGCCTATGAAACTGATCCATTGAATACCTTTGTGCGTGGCCAGCATGCGTTTACGCTGGCCTTTTCGCAGAACAAGCCCCACGAGGCGATCAAGGTCGCCGAGGAGACCATTGAGCTGGGCATTAATCCCGCCAGGGCCTGGAACGACCTCTCGGCACTCTACATGTTCGGCGGGCGCTTCGGGGACTCAGTCAGGGCGACATTTGAACTGGTCAAGCTCAGCCCAGACAGCCCGCAACCTTATTCGCGGTTGTGGTCCGTTTTGACCGTATCAGATTCTGAACTCGCCGACCGCTGGAGACAACAGGCTTTTGAACTCTTTCCGCATCTAAGGCAGGAAACAGACAGCTATATCGATTTCGAAGAATACGAAACGGCTCTTGAAGTCGCGCTTCAAAACGTGCGCGACAACGATCGGTCGGCGGGTGCATATCAGGATTTGATTGAAGCCTATGAATACCTCGAGCGATATGACGATGCGGTGACAGCAGGAATGCAGGCTTTGCAGCTATTTCAAAAACCGGGCGAGTCGGAAGATGTTAACGAATTTGAGGCAGGAGTTTCCTTTGGAATCGCTTTTGCGTTGAAAATGCTGGGCAGGAAGGATGAAGCCGTGCCGTATGTGGACGCGTTTCAATCCTTTGCGGCGAAGATGCAATCCAGCCAGGGTTTATCGAGCTTTAACGACCTTCTTTCCAGTCTATACGATGAAGATTGGGGCGCGATGACCAGCCAACTGGAAGCGATGCAGATCGGCCGACCCATTCTGATGCTATTCCTGACGAAACATCCTTATTGGCAGGAAGCGGCCCGGCAACCCGGAATTCGTGCAAGGATGGATGATTTTCAATTGGTTCTCGATGACGCTGCCGAGGTAATTCGAAACATTGATGATCCGGCATTCAGGAATCCATCGTTGCTCGTTGCAGATTCGATCGAAAAATAGAAAGGATCGGCCTTCGTTCCGTGTCCGGCAAAAAGAAAACCAGCTCCAGCCAGGGCCTTGAAATTACAAGGCGTGATTTCCTCGGTGGCGTGTTGATCGGTGCCGGCGCGGCCTTGCTGTCTGCGCCGGCGCCGTTGTTCGCCGCCAAAGATCGATCGCAGGAAATTTTCGGCGATTCGTGGACCGGCTATGGTGGTGTCGGGGACTACGCGCGCTCCAATGGCAACACGGCATCGGTCAGACAGGCCGCGCACCTGATTCGTGACGGCCATGGGCCGGCATTGGCTGAGACAGCCAAGGATACTGGCGAGATATTCGACCTGGTCGTGATCGGCGGTGGTTTTGCCGGTCACGC
>JAPUHG010000202.1 GCA_027297845.1 Gammaproteobacteria bacterium
CCTGTTGAAAAACGATGATTCATGGACTCAATCTATTGTCTTGGCAACAATTGCCGGGGTACAGGACTACCTATTGAAGCCGCTCAAGGATTACTATTGCCTGGCCACCCCAACAAAGGACAGCTATGAGCCAACGTGAAATCATCATGCTGGGTCACGGTGAAATCGGCCGCGCACTCGAATCTGCCCTCGTTCCAAAGTCTCGAATATCGATCTGGGAAAGAGACCTGGATACCTGGGAGGAAAATGTTCCGCTCGAGGAACTTCTGAAACCCGGTTGCGATCTGATTTTGTTTGCCCTGCCCACCAGCCCGCACCAGGAAATCGCTGAACGAGTCCACAAATCATCACCACCGGGCGTGCCCTGCCTGACCATTGCCAAGGGGCTGGATGCCGATGGTCATTCGCCCGCCTACATTTTGAAATCGGTTTTCAAAGATGAGCGGCAATTTGGCGTCCTCTATGGGCCGATGATCGCAGAGAACCTGCTCGACGGTCTGCCCGGCTTCGCCGTGGTTGCCTCAAAGTCCGAGCAAGTCATTTCTCTCACCCTCGAGCTATTTGCGGGCAGTCATCTGCATGTGGCCGGGAGCGACGACGTCATGGGCGCATCCTGGGCTGTCATCCTCAAGAATGTCTATGTCCCGCTGCTCGGCGCAGCCGAAGAACTTGGGCTTGGCGATAACATTCGGGGTTTTTTGATCGCCGCGGCGTTGAAGGAGCTTTCACGGATCGTCCAGCGCTTCGATGGGAAAGCGGAAACTGTTTATGGACTTCCTGGCGCCGGCGACTTGATTACGACGGCGACGAGTCCGGGCTCGCATCATCGCAATGCCGGCATGCAACTGGCAGCCGGTCAAACCGATGAATTGCTGGCGAGTGGCACCAACATTCGTGGCGAAGGATTTCACGCGTTAAAAATGCTCGACGAGCACAAGATGATCGATTTCGATGATTTCCCGGTAATCAGTGCGATGCGCGATCTGCTCGCCAAACCGGAAAACGCTCGCGCAATCATTCTTGAACTGTGCGAGAACACCTCGCTGTTGCAATGACGCTCGACCCGGAAAGACTGGTAGCACACCGCGGTTGGCCTTCACGTTACCCGGAAAATACGCTTGCCGGTTTTCAAGCTGCAATCAAGGCCGGCGCACGCAATCTCGAATTTGACGTGCAATTGACCCGCGACCAGGTGCCGATGGTGATTCACGATCAAACGACCAAACGGACCGGTACCGGTGAGCACGACTTATTTGAGCTGGGTGGGCAAGAAGCTCGCAGTTTGTGTGTCGGCGAACCAAAACGGTTTGCCGATCGTTATGCCGATTCGACGATCTCTACTCTGGCTGATGTTGTCGCCATGCTGGACAGTTTTTCCGGTCGCGTGTTCGTCGAAATCAAACGTGCCAGTATTTTGCGTTTCGGGAAGGATCGGTGCATAGACGCGATTCTAGCGCTAACCAGTATGCTGGGATCTCGTGCCATCATCATCTCCTTTGATTCGGCGGCGGTATCGATGGCGCAGAAAAAAGGCGCCGAAAAGACCGGCTGGGTTATCAGTACGTTCAATAAGGAAACCCTGGGTATTGCGGACGACCTGCAACCCGACTATGTGTTTGTAAAACGCTCCCGAATCGACCACCAGGAACTGCCGACAGGCGTCGATTGGCGATGGGTCGTGTATGACGTAAGCACTCTGCAACAGGCGCAGGAATTATTCGACCGCGGTGTGGACCTGGTGGAGACGGATTTCATCGGGGAATTCCTCTCACCGGGTGATCGAGACAGTGACTAGCAACACCGGCGGTCAGGATTGGACACTGGCGCTTGACCAGGGTGGCCACGCGACCCGTGCCCTGGTATTCGATGAAAGCGGAGACACCGTCGCCGAGTGCGTAGTCGAGATCGGAATCTGTCATCCATCACCTGGGTGGGTCGAGCATGACGCGGTCAAGCTGATCGAGTCGGTTGGCGAATGCCTGGAGCAGATCGCCGCTCAATTGGGTACGCGGACGACGAAAGTCGGTAGCGCTGCTTTATGCACGCAACGTTCCAGCATCGTATGCTGGTCAAAGAAAACCGGCGACCCTTTGTCGGCCATTATCTCCTGGCAAGACACGCGCGCCGCCGAGAATCTGCGGGGGCTTTCCTTAAGCGATTCTGAGGTGACCGAAATCACCGGCCTGCCCCGCTCTCCTCACTATGGCGCCAGCAAACTGCGTTGGTGTCTCGATCATCTCGCCGATGTACAATCCGCCCGGCAGCAAAATGACCTGGCCTTTGGTCCACTCGCCAGCTTCATCTTGTTCAACCTGAGCCAGGGAAAAACTTTCGCGGTCGATCCAGCCAATGCCTCGCGTACTCTGCTCTGGGATATCCACACCGGCAACTGGTCGTCGCGACTGCTGAACGCCTTCGAAATCGACCAGCAATTACTCCCGGCGATCAAGCCGAATCGTCATGACTGGTGCGATCTGCAGCTCGGAGACACAACGGTTCCGCTGACCGTCGTTACCGGCGATCAGTCGGCCGTCCCGTTCGCCTTCTCCGACCAGCCTGTGGACCGGCTTTTTCTCAACCTGGGAACCGGTGCGTTCCTGCAACGGCCGATACGGGAATATCAAAGCTGCGAAGGGTTGCTCAGCAGCGTCCTGCTGCGGGACAACGACAATTCAATGTTCGCACTCGAAGGCACGATCAACGGCGCCGGCGCCGCACTGAGCTGGTTCGCCGATACACAACAGATCGATGAGGACGAGCTGTTTGGACTATTGCCCGATTGGCTGGCGAGTATCGAAGATCCGCCTTTGTTCATTAACGCAATCGGCGGGCTGGCAGCGCCGTTTTGGGTCAGCGATGCCGAGTCTATGTTTATTGGTGATGGCGGCACCGGCGAGCAAGCGGTCGCGGTAACAGAGAGCATCGCCTTTCTGATCAAGGCCAATTTGCAGTCCATGGAAAACTGTATGCCGGATGTGAAAAAAATAATTGCCAGCGGTGGCCTGGCAGAACTCGATGGATTATTGCAGCGAGTTGCCGATTTGAGTGGCGTGTCGGTGCTGCGTTCGACGAACCTGCAGGCGACCGCCTATGGCGGTGCCCGCCTCGCCAACCCGGCGCTGCCGACGCTAACGATGGAAACCCAATTTGCACCAAACGCGAATAACGCTATCGCGATAAATAAACGCTATCAGGAATGGCGGAAACATCTGGAAAAAGCGATCGACAAGAAAAAGGCCGGCACACAAAAGTGAGCCGGCCTGTTCCTTGAGCAGTTATTTAATCTTCGACCAATATTCCCGCATACA
>JAPUHG010000203.1 GCA_027297845.1 Gammaproteobacteria bacterium
TTGCTATCCACCAGTAACTGGTAAAACCGGTCGCCGGTAGCCTCGCGTTTCTTCTCATCCACCAAAACGACCCTTTCCGGATAGTTGTCGTCGAAATCGTCCGGCATTCGGTCCAGCCACTCACCGCCCTTGCTTTGCGGGCAGACGGTCAGCAACACTTGTATTGCACGATCCGCCGGCACGATCCTGAACGCCTCGCCGGGCCTGACAAATGCGCCGCATTCAGGTGAGAGCTCAAACCGGCGCCCGCCGATAACGACAAAACCGTTGCCCTCGAGTATGAAAAGCACGCAATCGGCGTCCGCAAACCGGCGCACACGACTGTTTGCACCATCAACCCGAACCCAAAACTGAGACAAGGCGGAGGCGCCACTGTCACGATCAACGATGGTCGCCTGGTGCCAGTCGCCGATGGATGTCTGCTCGAGCCCGTCCCGATCAACAACGAAACAGCCTCCTTCCAGTATTTTTTTTTGCCCCACTCGGATCCCCGTTCCCCGTTTTCAAAACTGCCCAATACTGGCCTTCGCCTTTGACCTAAATCAAGGTATTTCAATCACGGGAACCTGAGTATAAATGGGATCAACATTGTCTCTGCTGACGCTACCGTCATAAATGGAAAACGAATGAGCATAGATTGCCAGACCATTGAAGCCACATCTCACGCGATGTTGCAAAAACTATCTCGCGTCATGCCGGATTTCGAGATCCAGCAGAAAGCCGAGTTGGTATTCGCCATTGATCAGCTCAAGAAAGAGTGCGGCGCCATCATCCTGGGTCACAATTATATGGAACCGGCCCTTTACCAGACTGTACCCGATGTAGTCGGTGATTCTCTGGCTCTCGCCGAAGCGGCAGTAAAAACTGACAAGAATCCGATCGTTTTTTGTGGCGTCCGTTTTATGGCGGAAACGGCAAAAATACTAAACCCTGAAAAAACGGTGTTGTTGCCCACGAAGCTATAACCGCTGGAAGCGATGATGTGCGTGTCCTAAGCGAAAAAAAACCAGTAGCTAGCAGCCTGTTGAAAAAACTTCAGGCGAGCGCGAGACAAGGCGAGAATCGACGAGGCGCCACTCTCGCCTGTCCTTGGGCTCCGCGGCATTTGGGCGTCCCGCCCGTCAGCGCAGTGTACACGCCAGTTTGCGGCTGCACCGCCCCGCATTTTGAGTCGATTCTTAACGCCGTATGGTGCCGGCTGAGGCTTTTTAACGGGTTGCTACGAAACCATGCCGGCTCCAATCAGCGCATAGATCAGTGAACCGGGCAAATATCCCAACAACAAACTCGCGAAGTGAGTTCGCAGACGCACATGATGCGATCCGGCGATCAGGTCGGCGAGCGATCCGCCGGCCCACGGAACCCAGCGTAGTAAAGTCAGGAACAACCAATTATCCGCCTGGTAACTCCTCAACCAGACCGGTAACGCCTGAATACGAGCCCGAATATCCCATTCGTGATCACCGCGTTGCCAGATCCGATACATGATCAGACCGGTCACCATGCTCGAAACAAGGTTGATCAAGGTTGCGGCCAGAACGGAGAACAATGCGCCGTTGACGACTGACAACACAATAGCGCCAAACGGTGTGACGTTGGTCAGCGTTTTGACCAGAAACGAAACCAGCGGCGCAAGTACGCCCCATTGAGAAACCACCTCCCGAGCACCTTCGATTTCGACCCAGCGATTGGCGGCGATCGACAACAGGATCATGGTCGCCAGCATCCAGACGAATGGAGAAAGAACTGCGCGTTTGATCCTGTGCATTAGCTCACGCTATCAGAAAACACTGTGCACGCGAATAGCGGCCGGTACGCATTCTATTTCGATCGTGGTTCCATCGCTGTGATAAATCTCACCATCGAGTTCATACCTGACCGGTGATTCAAACTCGATTCGTATCGACCGCGCCGGTTTCATCGTAACCAATTCGCCGTCACGGTGTTTGCCCGCACGGACCCGGGAAAAGATCTGCGCGCGCCCCAGAGGACCTGCATCATCGATCGCCACCAGATCGAGCTTGCCGTCAGACAAGTCAGATTGCGGCGCAATATCGAATGAGCCGCCAAAATACCGCCCATTCGAAACGATGACCATCAGGCGTTTGCCGCGCAAGGGCGCCAAATCGTCGGCCTCGATCTTCATTTCCAAACCCGGGAATCTGAACAACTGGCGTAACGCACAATATTGATAAAGCAAACCGCCTTTCAGACGCGTAAATCCAGCCGCATCGTCAATGACGGCGATATCGAATCCGCAGCCAAAGGCATTGAGAAAATGCCGCCCATTGACCTTGCCGACGTCAACAAGCCTGGGCTCATCACCTCTTAGCGCGAGCACGGCCTCATCAACGCGTTGATAATGGATGCCCAGACTCTTGCCAAAATCACTACCGGTACCCGCGGGCAGCAAGCCCAGGCTGACATCGCGGCGACCGCTATCGATGATTTCATTAGCCACCAGCGACCAGGTCCCGTCACCACCGACCGCAACGATGCGGTCATAATTATTGGCGAGAGCCTCTCGAGTCAGCGTTTCAATATCCCCGGGCTGGCTGCTCGTAGCGTGATCGAAATCACCCAGGGCGTCGGCAAGCAATTGCAAATAGCGGTCTTTCCGGTGCGCGCCGCGCCCGCGCCCGGCGGCCGGGTTGAAAAGAACGAAATATCGGGGGCCGGACAATACGGTCTAGCCCGGCTTATTCATGAATCGTCGGATGATTGCGCAGAGCACTGTGTGCACACGGAATCAAGCAAGAGTGCGAGCGCATTCATGAATAATCCGGGCCAGGAGCCTGTCGGACTTAAAGCTTTTCCAGATCTTCGAAAAGCTGCTGACCGCCTCTCATCCACAACTCGCGAAAGGGGTAATCGGCGATCTCTTCCGGGTCAAGTCCCGCGCACATGGGATGATCGTACAAAGTCAGCGAGCCACGTTCCTCTTCATGCTCGCAAAATTCACCCTGCATATGGATGTCCACTTTGTAGCGCCCGGAATCGTCATTCATGTTGCACTGGTAGAGATGATCGACAACTTCCCATTGATGTTCGGTAACCGTGAAATCCAGTATGGGCGCATCCCCTTCTTTGACCGCAACCGCCATCGAGCCGTCATTCTCCGCGAAATCAATGGAAATATCCGCCATGTGGTGCGGCAGGTGCCATCTTTCGATGGCATGCGCGCGCGACTCCGGTGTACTGGTTCCGAGACGGAATGGGTAAAATGCCGATTTTGGAAAACCACCACCCTTGCGAACCAGTGGCGGTACGATAACGGCCATGACAATCTCCCCATACGCTCCAACTATGCTTTCGGTGAAGTCAAATGCGGTGACTGCAAAAATAGAGGAACCATGATGCGATTCGAGTGGCTGCAGCGGTTTTGGCAACAATGCCAACGTCATTTCCGTTGGCATTTCAAAAAAAGCGCTTACCGTCTGGCTGAACCCGTATTTGGTCAAGGACATACGCCGTTCCTTCGTAAAACCTCGATCAAAATATCGCAACCCCGATCGATCTGCTCCGTTGTGTGTCCTGCACTAATCGAGATACGGAAGCGCGATCGGTGCTTGCTGACTGCGGGGAATCTGACCGGATTCAGATAAACACCTTCGTGAATCAGTTGCTCAGCATATGAAAAAATATGCTTGTCATCACGAATCATCACGGGAATTACCTGCGATTCGGAATCACCGATATCTACGCCTGCCTCCCTTAGCTTGTTTTGCGCAAAATGTACGTTGCCCCACAAACGTTTTCTGAGTTCAGGTTCTTCCCTGGCAATATCCAGCGCCTTGCTGATACCTGCCGTAATTCCCGGTGGCAGAGCGCAGGAAAAAACGCGGGACCTGGCAAAGGCAATCAGATAATTGGTGAGCTTGAACGAACCCGCAACAAAACCGCCGATGCCCCCCAGGCTCTTGGAGAATGTCCCCATATGGATATCGATTTCGTCCTCGAGACCAAAGTGTTCTGCAACGCCGCGCCCGTTTTCGCCAAAAATGAAAGCGGAATGCGCTTCATCGATCATGATCCTGGCGTCGTAACGCTTGCATAGATCGACAATCTCGGGCAGAACCGGCAGGTCACCGTCCATTGAGTAAACGCCCTCGACCACGACCAGTTTCTTGCCGGTCGCGCGTTTGAGTTTCTTTTCGAGGTCATCGACTTTGTTGTGCCGGAAAAAACTCACCTTGGCTTTCGATAAAATGATTCCGTCGACAACGCTGGCATGGCAATACTGATCCGTAATCACCGTATCGCCCGGACGCATCAAGCCGGAAATAACACCGAGATTTGCGCTATAGCCGGTGGAAAAAAGTATTGCGGTTTCTTTTTTCTTGAAATCAGCCAGTTTATCGGTCAATTCCTTGTGCAACTCCATGGTCCCGCTGAGAACCGGAGAGCCTGACGCACCGAGTCCGTATTTCCGGGTCGCCTCAACGGCGGCCTCAATCACTTCCGGTCGATAAGAGAGGCCGAGGTAGTTATAGGAAGAAAAATTGACCAGATTTTTCAGAACTTCGTTGCCCAGCGTCTCGCGGATATCGACGGTTGGCAGAGGAGCTGTCTGCATCGGCAGGCCAAACTGATAATAGCCGGCACCGTATGCCCTCGTCCCCCACCACTCATCCATCGGGTCGAGCATGCAAAATGCATCATCGCTCGATCCGGAATAAAAATTGCTATGATCAAAGTCGTCGAAACTGTGGGCAGCCGCAGTCGCCGATAATTCCTTAACTTTTTTCTTTGGCGCTTCCATAATATTTGTGTTTCCCTTACAAAAAGGCCCAGGGCGGTTGACCTCGCCATGTTAGCTGGCCTATTTTCTCAGATTCCCCGTTGCAAGCAAGAATTCTAACCAATGATCAGACGTAGTCTAAATTATATCCGCGGTGGCGCTTGTCTTTTTGCCATCGGACTGGTGCTCATCATCGGTGACCCCATTCAACGCCTGCTGTTCGTGTTGCTTCCGTTGTCTGGCAGATTCAGTTCACGCATCCAAGTTTCCTGGTTTCGTTTCTGGGCCAATACCATGCTCCAGATACCAACTTTTTTCTGCGGTGTCAGGTTCAGACCGTTGCCATCCGTTCCCGGCAATTCTGGCGTCCTGATCCTGATGAACCACCAGTCATTGCTGGATATTCCTTACCTGGGTGCCGCTCTAAACGAAAACATCCCTCTTTTTGTGACCCGCCGCCGGTATGCCAAGGGTATACCGTTGGTCTCCAATATGCTCAGATTGTACAAATTTCCGCTGGTCGATCCCGCCAGGTTTTCCGTATCCCAACTCAAGGCCCTGACCGAAACCGCCGCCAATGCCCCCTATCCAGTGGCGATTTTCCCAGAGGGCTCGCGCACTAAAAACGGGGAAATCCGCAAGTTCAGAACCGCGGGCGTCAACGCCATTCTTTCATCCCGTTCCTGGTCCGTCCACCTGCTCATCGTGGATGGTCTTTGGATGTGCGCGACTTTACCGGATTTTGTCAGGAAAATCAGTCAAGTCAGGCCAAAATCAGTGGTTTTTGGCCCCTTCTCTTTCGACCCGAAAACGGACGATCCCGAGCAATTCATGGCCGATATGCGTGAAAAAATGGTCGCTGGGCTGGCCCGGCTAAGGCAGGATTCGAAGGCTTGAATGAGCAGATGAAAAACACGACCGTACCTGCAACGAACGCCCTGACCATGCTGGTAGACAAAGCCGGCGATAATCTCCGTGCGGTGATTTTCTTTGGATCCCACCTGGTCAATTCAACACCGGGCCAGCACAGTGCCGCCGACTGGTTTGTCATCGTTAACGATTACCGCGCATTTTATCGCGCGGTCAGCGCCTGGCTCGGCTACCCGGCCATCCTGGTCGCCTGGCTCAACCGGTTGCTGCCTCCCAATGTCATCCACATACCGGTTGCGGGCGAGGCCGGCATCAAGGCTGCGGTTATCAGCGAAAAGGATTTTGCGCGCGCGATGGGTGCGCGTGCCAAAGACCATTTTTGCAAAGGCCGCCTGGTTCAGAAAGTCGACGTCATCCATGCCCGAGACCCCGAGATCGGCGAGTGGGTACACGAGCGGTTGCTGGATGCCCGCATGGGCACCCTGGACTGGGTACCACTGTATGCGGATGGGAAATTTACCGTTGAGTCCTATTGCCTGGCCATGATGAAGACATCT
>JAPUHG010000204.1 GCA_027297845.1 Gammaproteobacteria bacterium
TAGGTTACGCGTGGCGGGATGGGCGTTTAGGAGGGCCTGCGAAGCTCCTCGCTTACTCGGCTTTCGGTTTGCTGGTGCTGATGCTACTGATTTTCAAGGGTCCGTATCCTCTCGCCATGGTGGGTTCGCCGGATCCCAACCTGAGCAACACACTGCCGCCAAAAATTACTTTGCTGGCGCTTGCTATTTTTCAGTTTGGCCTGCTGTTGGCCATAGAAAAACCAATGCGTCGCATGTTGACCGGCTTGCGCGTCTGGGCCGCAACGGTTTTGATCAACAGCATGATCATGACGGTCTATCTGTGGCACCTGACCGTGATGGTGATAATCATCTCGCTGGCTGTCCTGGCAGGGGGCGCAGGCCTGGGATTGGAACCGGCGAGTTCCACCTGGTGGCTGACTCGCCCGATCTGGATCGCCGTTCTTTATGCGGTATTAATACCGGTCGCTTTGCTGTTTTCACCATTTGAAAGGCGTGCGCGTGCACCCGATGCAGTGGTCCCTGCCGCAGCGAGGCAGGTCGGTGGAGCGGTGTTGATATGTCTTGGCGTTGCGACGCTCGCCCGTTTCGGGTTTGGTAATGCTCCACGTCCGTATCTCGATATTGCTGCTTTTTTGATGGTCGTTGCGGGTTCAGGACTCAGCGGTTTATTGCCGGGACTAAAATTGAGGCGATAATTCGCCAACTTTGCCTCAAGCAACAATCAGGGCGCATGACGGTCAACACCTCGGGCATGCAAGCAGGGGAGAAATAGATGTCCGTGAATGAAAATATTTTCGACGCTGTCGCAGCAGGCGACCGGGAAGGATTTCAGTCGCTGATAGCAAATGATCCATCCATTGTGCAGGCGAGGAACGAGCAGTCTTTATCCTTGCTGATGTGGATTCTCTATCACCAGAAAAACGACTGGCTTGACGAGATCAGACCATTACTTGGGGAGCTCGATTTTTTCGAGGCCGTGGCCGTCGGCGATATGACGCGGATAATCAGTCTGCTCAGTGAGCAGCCCGAACATATAGACATGGTTGCGCCGGATGGTTTCCAGGCTTTGGGGCTGGCTTCTTTTTTTGGTCAGGCAGAAGTTGTTTCGGCGTTGATCGAGGCAGGCGCCGATGTCAACTACCAGGCACCAGGAAACCAGCTTGCCGCTTTGCATGGTGCGGTAGCCGGAAAATGCGTAGCGAGTGCCAGGCATTTGCTGGCCGCGGACGCAAATATCGATGCGAAGCAACATGGTGGCTATACCGCTTTGATGGCCGCTGCGGGAAGCGGCTTGGTCGAGATGCTTCTGTTGTTGCTCGAACATGACGCCGACGCTGCGCTCACCGACGACCAGGGCAACACCGCCCGTGATCTGGCTTTAAAAAAAGGCCAGAGCAACACGGCAGATCTTTTACCGAGCTGAGCCGTTCGAAAATTTCCTTTTCCTGTTCCTGTCATCGTTTCGTCCCTGATTATTCTGGCAACGGTGCGACAGAACGTGCTTTGCCATCGGTAGAACGTTTTTTTGCATCCTCTTTATTCGTGAAATCCCATATTTCGCCTTCAGAAAATTTTCCAGTCACTTCAACTCTTTGTTTTTAAAGGAGAATACGGTACATTCTGTACGCTGGCCTCAACCTTTGCGACCAGTGGTTTTTCCATCGCGCCAGCCCACACCAAAGCTTTGATTGACTCACGTAAAGTAACGCTCAAGTTAAAAAGCCCGCGACGAACCGGTAAAACCGAACACCAAACATAAAACGGGTCATCCATGACGCTTACTGAAAAAAGTCTGAAACAACCCGCCGCGGTAGCTGTCGTTGTCGCCCTGGTCGCGTTGTTCGGTGGACTGGCACTCTACAATTTGCCGATTCAGTTGCTGCCCGAGATATCGCAACCGCGAATTACCGTTTTCAATAACTGGCGCGAGGCAGCACCGGCCGAGGTCGAAGCCAATATTGTTGAGCCACAGGAGAGCATCCTCAGATTTATTCCGGGCGTGACGGAAATCACCAGTAATGTCAGTCGCGGTTCCGGCCGCATTACGCTGACTTTCGATATCGATACCGATATGCAGGACGCGCTGATCCGGGTAATAAACGCAGTCAACCAGACACCACCGCTACCGATCGATGCCGGTGAACCATTCGTTGCGGGTGGGGCTGGATTCAATTCACCGATGGCCGCTTCGCTGCTGATTCGCGCTCTGCCGAACAATCCCAACCAGGAAATGAGCAGCTATCAAAAGCTGATCGAAGAGACGGTGCAGCCTCGGTTGACCCGTATCCCGGGCGTTTCCCAGGTCAGATTGAGCAGTCAGCGGTCCAGACAGATTCACATCAATTTCGATCCATACAAGGCCGCGGCACTTGGCATTCGCGTTGAAGACATTGCGACAGCAGTCGGCCAGGCGGTCAATGTATCCGGCGGATTCGCCGATGTCGGGCGTCGCCAGTACACGGTCCGCGTCGTCGGGCAGCAGCAAATCGATGAACTGGACGAGTTGATCATTGGCTGGAGGGGTAATCGCCCGCTCTATCTGCGTGAAGTTGCAGAAATCGAAACCGGTCTCGCGCCGATACCGGGATTCACGTTGCGCAACGGTTATCCGGCGTATTACATCCAGGTCCAGCGCGAAAACGATTCCAATACAGTTGTTATTCTCGATGAGATCAACCTGGCGATTGACGAACTCAATGCCGGACCCTTACTGGAAGCCGGTCTCACCATGGATCTGAGTTTTGATTCATCGGTTTATATTCGGCGCGCAATTTCACTGGTGCAGACCAACCTGGGTCTGGGTGTATTGCTGGCGGTCGGTGTGCTTTGGTTCTTCCTGCGCAGTTTCCGGGTGACCATGCTGATTGCGATGGCGATCCCGATGTCGCTGATGGTGGCATTTTTCGCGCTCGAGGTTGTTGGCCTCAGTCTAAACGTAATTTCCCTAGCTGGACTGGCATTTGCTGTCGGTTTGGTACTCGACGCAGCGATCATCGTGCAGGAAAACATCGTGCGTTACCGCCAGGCGGGCGAAAAGGGTGATTATGCGATTCTGCACGGCGCCTCCCAGGTTTCCGGCGCATTGTTCGCATCGACACTCACCAGTGTCGCAATTTTTCTGCCAGTCCTGTTTATGAAGGGCATGGAAGGCCAGCTGTTCGCCGACCTGGCTTTGACTTTGTCGGTTGCAGTGCTTGCCTCCTGGGCAGTGGCGATGACGGTTCTGCCAGTCGCCAGTGCTCGCTGGATGGGCAAGATTGAAGAAAAAGATCCGATGTCACACTGGTGGGATCGGGTTACCGATTTGATGATGAGGCTAACGGACTCCAAGGTTCGACGCAGTGCCTGGGTCGGCGGATTGCTCGTATCAGCGGTTGCAGTCACTGTCTTGCTGATGCCGAAAGCAGACTTCCTGCCGTCGGCCAAGGCCGATGCGATCCAGACCTTTTTCAGTTTGCCGGCCGGCAGCACCGTAGAAATGCTGGAAAAAGAAATTGCCGGCGAGATGGTGCGTCGCCTGAAGCCGTACATGGATCATGAGGAAAAGCCCTACATCAAGGGATACAACCTGTCGATGTTCGGCTCGTTCAGCGTGCTCTTCCTGTATCCGGAAGAGCCGGACGAAGTTGACGATTTTCTTGCTCTGCTCAGGGATAAGTTGCTGGTAGGTCTGCCCGATACGCAGGCGTTCCCAAGCCGGGCCTCGCTGCTCAGTTTTGGTTTCAATGGCGGGCGGACGATCAATGTGGATCTGCAGGGGCCGGATATCGCCGCACTGATGGCCGGCGCCAGGGTTGGCATGCAGGCGATTAACGAATTTCTGCCGGGTGCAGTGGCGCGTCCGGTGCCCGGACTATCGATATCGGAGCCGGAACTCCAGATTGACCCGAACGAGCGGCAGATTGCCCAGTCCGGGCTCAACCAGCGGAACGTAGCCAATGCGGTGCGCGCGATGACCGGTGGTCTTTTCGTCGGCGAGTATTTCGATGGAAACGATCGCATGGACATGATCCTCAAGTCCGGCAATTGGAGTTCACCGGAAGCGATGGCAGCCATGCCTATCAGCACCCCGTTTTCGGGCGTGCAGACGATCGGCAGCCTGGCGACGATTACGCGTACGGTGGGCCCGAGTCAATTGCAACGCGTCGATGGACAACGGACCGTCAGTCTGCAGGTCATCCCGCCGGAGAACGTAACCGTCGAAGAAGCTTTGGCCATTCTGCGTGCAGATGTCGGGCCGAAAATTTTCGAGGCTTTGCCCAGTGACGCCAGCATTAGTTACCGGGGTAGTGCGGACCGGCTGGAAGGCGCCTTGAAAGAAATGAGGAACAATTTCCTGCTCGCGATCCTGATTCTGTTCATGATCATGGCAGCGATTTTCCGCTCGCTGCGGGACGGTTTCCTGGTACTGATGGTCATGCCGCTGGCGCTTGCCGGTGGAGTGCTTGGTCTGCGTCTGCTCAACGTCGTGACTTACCAGTCGATGGATCTGCTGACCATGATCGGGTTTATTATTTTGCTGGGCCTGGTCGTGAACAATGCCATTCTCCTGGTCAGCCAGACCCGCCATGCTGAGAAAAACAAAGGCTATGATCGCCGCTCAGCCGTCGCCGAGGCGATCAGGGTTCGTGCAAGACCTGTTTATATGAGCACGCTGACCAGTATTTTCGGCATGTTGCCGCTGGTCGTGATTCCGGGTGTCGGTTCTGACGTTTACCGTGGCCTGGCAGTGGTTATAGTCGGCGGCATGACGGTCAGCGCGATTTTCACGCTAGTATTGTTGCCCAGCCTGTTACG
>JAPUHG010000205.1 GCA_027297845.1 Gammaproteobacteria bacterium
CGTTGATCGTATCCTGGCGCAGGCGGCGGCCATGCTGACCCCGGCCGGGGCACTTTTTGTCGAGGTCGGCACAAGTCGGGTACAGCTTGAAGAGAAATATTCGGACTGGCCGTTCACCTGGCTGGAATTTTCGCGCGGTGGAGAAGGAGTGTTCCTGCTCTATCGAGAGCAACTTTGTGAGCTAATCGGAGCGCCGGACTAATGTCGGGAAACAGCATCGGTAAATTATTTGTTCTGAGCAGTTTTGGCGAGAGCCATGGCCCGGCGATCGGTGGCGTCGTCGATGGCTGCCCACCCGGGCTGGAGTTGTGCGTAGACGATTTGCAGCATGACCTGGAGCGTCGCCGTCCCGGCCGTACGCGGCACACCAGCCAGCGGCGTGAATTGGATCAGGTGAGAATACTTTCCGGTGTTTTTGAGGGTAAAACGACGGGTGCGCCGATCGGTTTACTGATCGACAATGTCGATCAGCGTACCCGCGACTATGACGAGATAAAGGATATTTTTCGCCCCGGTCACGCCGATTACACGTATCGGCAGAAGTACGGACATCGTGATTATCGTGGCGGTGGCCGTTCTTCGGCCCGGGAAACGGCGATCCGCGTCGCCGCGGGAGCCATCGCGAAAAAATATCTTCGCGGCCGCCTGGGCATCGAAATAATCGGCTACCTGGCACAGTTGGGGCCGTTGGCGTTGCAGGCGGTCGATCTTTCGACCACTGATAACAATCCATTTTTCTGCGCCGATCCCGCGCGCGTGGTGGAGCTCGCGGCCTTCATGGATGAGTTAAGAAAATCCGGCGATTCGGTTGGCGCCAGGGTGAACGTGGTGGCTCGTGGCGTGCCACCGGGCCTGGGAGAGCCCGTATTCAGCCGCCTTGATGCCGATATCGCCGGTGCGATGATGGGCATCAACGCAGCCAAGGCCGTGGAAATTGGCGCGGGCTTCGGTTCGGTGGAGCAAAAAGGCAGCGAGCATCGCGACCCGATGCGCCCGGATGGCTTCGTCAGCAACCACGCGGGCGGCGTTTTGGGTGGCATCTCGAGTGGGCAGGACATCCTGGTCAGCGTGGCCTTCAAACCGACCTCGAGTTTGCGGTTGCCGGTTGCTACCATCGATGTCCGGGGGCAAGCGGCCGAAGCGGTAACCAAAGGCCGTCATGACCCCTGTGTCGGTATGCGCGCGGTGCCCATCGCCGAAGCGATGCTGGCGCTGGTGTTGATGGACCATTATCTGAGACACCGTGCGCAGAATCAGGACGTCGAATGTGAGACGCTGGCGATTCCGGGTTCGCGCAACGAAACATAGGTCGCAAATGACGGACAAGCTGAACATTGCCGTGGTTGGAGCGACCGGACTGGTTGGCGAAACGATGCTGGAAATTCTGGCCGCGCGGGAATTTCCGGCGGACAAGGTTCACGCCGTCGCCAGCGAACGATCGTTCGGCAAGACCGTTGCATTCGGTCATCGCGAACTGCCGATCGAGACCTTGTCCGAGTTCGATTTTGCGCAGACGGATCTGGCGCTTTTTTCCGCCGGCGCAAAGGTTTCCGCAGAATACGCTGAACAAGCGACCGCCGCAGGTTGCGTGGTCATCGATAACACCTCGTATTTTCGTAACGATGACGATGTTCCGTTGATCGTTCCCGAGGTGAATGCGGACGAAATAGAAAATTATCGCCAGCGCAAGCTGATTGCCAACCCGAATTGCTCGACCATTCAATTGGTGGTTGCGCTCAAGCCGTTGCATGACGCGGCGGGCATAAGCAGCGTACGGGTCAGCACCTACCAATCGGTATCGGGTGCAGGCAGAAAAGAGCTCGAAGAGCTGGCCACGCAGTCGGCTGAATTGCTCGCCGGCAAGGGACGCAAAAATGAAAAAGCTTACATGGCGTTCAATGTCTGGCCGCAGATCGATCAGTTTCAGGACAACGATTACACCCGCGAGGAAATGAAAATCGTCTGGGAGACACGTCGCTTGCTGGCTTTGCCGGAACTTCCGGTGAGCGCCACCGCGGTACGAGTGCCGGTATTTTTCGGTCACGCAGAGGCGGTTACCATCACCACCGAAAAGCCGCTGAGCGCACGGCGCGCAAGGGGTTTGCTGGCTCAGGCGCCCGGCGTCAGGCTGCTGGATGACCCTGCGGAAAAGGTTTTCCCGACCCCGGCCCTGGACACCCCGAATACGGACGATGTCTTTGTCGGCCGGGTTCGCCAGGATCTGATAGACGAACACGGACTGAATTTATGGATAGTCGCGGACAATGTCCGCAAAGGCGCCGCATTGAACAGCATACAAATTGCTGAAATATTGGTAAAAGCCTATTTGTAAGCTATAGTTAGGCGCTGAAACTAATGCGGCTTGTTAGGTTGGCGGGAGTTGCCGGTGTGGCAAGTTGTTGATTGGCTGACAGATATTCTGAGGGAGTAGGAATGGTGCGCAAACTTGCGTTTTCGGTCTGGCTGACATTGCTGATCATACCGTTTTCGGCACAGGGACTGGGCCTCGGCGAAATCACCCTGCATTCCGCTTTAAATCAACCGCTCGATGCAGATATTGAGTTGCTGTCGGTTGAGTCGGGTGATCTCGTGACTTTGGTGGCGACGATGGCCTCCGCCGATCTTTTTGCACGCTATGGCCTCGATCGGGCCGCCTTTCTTAGTTCGATTAACCTGGCAATCCAACGCCAGCCGGGCGGTCGCCACATTATTCACGTATCGTCGAATAGCTCGATAACAGAGCCATTCGTAACCATGCTCATCGAGCTGGACTGGGCACGCGGCCACATGCTCAGAGAGTACACCGTGCTGCTCGATCCGCCGATTTTCGCTGCCCAGGCCGATCAGCCTGCACCAACGCCGGTCGCGCCAACGCCGCGTACCAGCACCCGCACGACCGGTACCGTGGTTCGTATGCCGGAGCCGGAGCCGGAACCCATTGTGGAAGCCGATTCCGAGCCGGTTTACAGACAGCCATCGGCAACGCGACCGATGCCGGCCGCCGAACGGCCCGACGAATATCGCGTACAGCGAAACGACACTCTATGGGAACTGGCGCGCGACATGCGTCCCGCCGGTACCGAAATCAACCAGATGATGATCGCCATGTTCCGGGCCAATCCCGAGGCGTTCTACGGCAACATCAATCGCCTGAAAGCAGGCGTTATTCTGCGAATTCCAGACAGCGTGGCAATGGCCGACATCAATCGTGCGGCCGCGACCAACGAGGTCAAAAGGCAGATGGTGGAATGGAAGCCCGATGTTTACGCCAGTTACTACGCCAGCGGCACAGAGGAGAACGGGCGCTTGCGCCTGGTCCCCGCGGACAGCGCTAGTCTGAGCGGAGCCGGGGTAACGGGAGCCGATGAAGAGCTGGCCCAGGAGCTGGCCGATCAGACCACAGAAAACCTGCTGTTGCGCCAACAGATCGAGGACTTGTCAATGCGTGTTGACGAGCAGGACCGGTTGCTGGAGGTGCAGGACTCGGAGCTGGCTCTCTTGCAAAGCCAGCTCTCGGCAGACGCCGCTGAAGATACCCAGGTTGTGCTGGATGACGGCGCCGCGGGCATCGAACCCGATGTATCTGATGACACGATCGGCGATGACACCGGCGCCGACCTGGCCGATACGACAGCGGCTGATTCCGCAACGGACGCGGGAGCCGATACTGCCGCAGATGCGGCGGCTATAACGACTGAACCGGCCGCCGACACCGCGACGGCGACCCGGCCGGTGCCGAGCGTAGTCACCCGGCCCCGCAGGGAACCCTCGTTCATGGAACGGGTGATGGACCTCGCCGGGAACCAATGGGTGTGGATCGGACTGGGCGTACTCGTGCTGAGCATAGGCGGTCTGAGTTTCGCAAGGCGTCGGCGCGAAGATTCAGGTTATGCCGAGGTCCTCGGCGATGAACCGTATGACTCGGATGAGCTGGGAAGCACCGGGACGGCAAGAATCAAGGCGATCCCCCAGGCGGATGACGGCATCGTGGTCGAAGAATCCATGGCCCCCGATATGGCTCCGTTTGACGATACGGTCGCGGATGAGGACGCTGCAGAGCTTGGCGAGGAAACGATTGACGAAGCGGCGGATGCGCTCGATATAGACCTGGGCGGGGACGATCTCGATTCGACCATGCCTGGAGTGGAAGTCGATATTGCCGATCTCGAACAGACCGTCAGCGGAGAAACGGCGGTCAATCTCGAAGGTGCGGATCCGTTGGCGGAGGCAGATTTTCATATGGCCTATGGTCTCTATGACCAGGCCGCGGACCTGGTGCAGAAAGCGCTCGAAAAGGAACCCGAACGTAATGAGTTCCGCACCAAACTGGCCGAAATTTTCTTCGTCTGGGGCAACAAGGACTCGTTTATGGAGACCGTCCAGTACCTGTATGAGCACCAGGATGATATGGCGGACGGCGAATGGGACAAGATCGTCATCATGGGTCGGCAGATCGATGAGAGCAACTCGTTGTTCGCAGGTGAATCCGGCGCGGCAACTGTCGCGGTAGTCGATATGCAGCTCGAGGAAACCAAGGTTACCGAGGTCGATGTTGATTTGCTGACCGGCACCGGCGCTCATGAGGTGATGAGTGGCGAGACGGAAGAAACTGCGTTTGACGATGTTTTTGGGGATGCTGCCGATGATGGCGATATGCTTGGCATGGATGAGGGACAAGGCGATGAGCTGGATGTCAGCGGCCTGGCGGCAGCAGAATTAGGGGGCGATGAGGAACAGGGTCTGGATGAGGTGATCGATGCCGCAGCCTCGGACAGCGACGATCTCGATGCGACCGGTCAGACGGCCGAACTGAATATCGATGACCTGGCTCTGGGTGACGAACTGGACGCCACGGGCACCATGCAGATCATCGATATGGATGATGAGGAAGAAGGCGTCGGCGCCGAAACCATGGAGGTCAAGGTGGCGGCGAAACGACAATCGGAAGAAGAAGGGCTGGACTTTGACTTCAGCGCAGAGCCCGAGGAACCGGCGACCGACCCCGGTGCGACGGCGCAAATGCCGACGCTGTCGATGGATGACGATGAAGACGACGAAGAGCAAATGTTTACTGACGTATTCGGTGAAGCGGATGAGTCGCGCATCTCCGATAACCTCGATCTTGATATCGGCGCCGATGTAGATTCCGGGACCACCGACGATACGGTCGCCCAGACCACCGAAATGACCCGCGAGATGGAAGCGGCCGATGACGAAGACGGACTGGACCATACCGGGACCATGAAACTTCCCGATCCCAGACCCGTCGATGCCACAGGCATGCACGAGGTCACCGGCATTCACGAAGCGATTGTTAGCGATGAAGATTTCACCGGCACCGTGAAATTGCCGGACAGCGAAGCCGATGCTGAGACTCTGAGCGAAGTCGGAACCAAACTCGATCTCGCGAGGGCCTACGTGGATATGGGTGATCCGGATGGCGCGCGCAGTATTCTTGAAGAAGTTCTGGAAGAGGGCAACGACCAGCAAAAAGCGGAAGCCCAAACGCTGATCGATAATCTGCCCTGATCTTTTTTCTTCCCGGTAATTTTTATTTTGCGATCGGTTGCCAGGCCTGGTCGGAGCACGCCTGATGGCAAGGCTGGCGTTTGGTGTCGAATACGATGGCAGCGAGCTGCTTGGCTGGCAGCTGCAACCGGAAGGGCGCACCGTACAAGGCTGTCTCCAGGAAGCGTTGTCAAAAGTAGCCGATGAAGAGTTGCAAGTTGTTGGTGCAGGCCGCACGGATGCCGGCGTGCACGCGACTGCGCAAGTCGCCCATATCGATACCGAT
>JAPUHG010000206.1 GCA_027297845.1 Gammaproteobacteria bacterium
GAAAGCCTACGTCGCCGGACTCGCCACCAAGCGTGACGACCTGCAACGAAAGATCAGGGCATTGTCCGAAGACCGCGACGGCTATCTCGAGAAGAAAGTCGAGGAAGCCGGCGGTTTGAAGGACTCGCTGGATCAACAGATCTATGAAGCCGTCAAGGAGCAGGCCGGCAAGGCCGGACTGGAATATGAGGACGGTCCTTCATATTGATAATGGATGTGCTGGACTGGAAACGGGGTCGCTTGCGACCCCGTTTTTTTGGAAGAACCCTGCTGTGTATAGCAAGTATCGGGTGGCTATCATCCCGCTCGAACCCCTAAGCTAGACGCATTACTATTTGTGGAGAAATCATGTCTTTTCAAGTACAGGCGTTGCCGCCTGGCCAGTTTGAGCCGCTTTTCGCCATGTCTGACATTGAGCTTGAGAAAGTCAGGGCATGCCGGGTGATCGCCAATGCCAAGCCCGGCTATCCTTGCCGCGTTAGTCTCGCCGATGCGGAGATTGGCGAGACTCTTATTCTGCTGAACTTCGAGCATCAGCCAGGCGATTCACCTTTTCAATCCACCCATGCCATTTATGTACGCGAAAATGCGGAACAGGCGTCTCCCGCTGTTGGAGAAATTCCAGAGGACGTTAAAATCAGGCTTACATCGATACGCGCCTTCGATGACAAACATCACATCGTCGATGCAGATGTTATCGATGGTTCGCTTTTGAGCGAATCGATCCCGGCGATGTTAGAAAATCCAGAAGTCTCCTACCTACATCTGCACAACGCCAAGCTGGGCTGTTTCACTGCGCGAGTTACCCGCACCTGAACGACAAAAGTTAAAGCAGACAATTCCAGCTTGATACGAACTCGATGCCCGTGCCGGAAATGCGATTCGAAAAGGGGTCGGTTTCCACGCTCAGGGGCATTGTGTAGCCCGGCTGGGGTCTGACGGGGAAATCAAACCGCCGATCCAAAAAGGCGTCAGCAACAAATTCTGACCGGACAGGTCGTGTTAGCATAAATCCAACCTGCATTTTCCGGGAGAGGTCATGAAGAATTTTGTTCTTGCGCTCGCGCTGATTGTGAGTATACCAATGGGAACTGCGGCAGCCGATGCGCTGGAGGACGCAGTCAATAACCCCCAGCGAACCGCCGCATATACAGAACGCGATCAATACCGGAACCCGCTGGAGACACTCCGCTTTTTTGGCGTGCAACCAGACATGACGGTGGCGGAAATCTGGGCAAGCCCCGGCTGGTACGCCGAGATACTCGCACCCTATCTCAAGGCTGACGGCAAGTATTATGCAGTTGGATTTTCCCTGACCGCCAAACGCACGCCTCAATGGCGCCGCAATATGGCGAATGAGCTGATCGCGAAGTTTGACGCCGATCCCGGAAACTATTCCGCGCTCGAAGTCACCTCGCTTTCGGTACCCGAAGATACCGTTATCGCACCACCGGGCACCATCGATGTGGTGCTTACTTTTCGCAACGTGCATAACTGGATGAAAGGTGAATACGCGCCAGGCGTTTTTGCTGCGATGTACGCGGCGCTCAGACCCGGTGGCATCCTGGGTGTCGTGGAGCATCGCGCGGCACCGGGCACATCCGTCGATATGATGGAAATGAGCGGCTACGTTACTGAGGCGCAGGTCATCGAGTTCGCCGAGGCGGCCGGCTTTGTATTTGAAGCGCGCTCCGAAGTTAACGCCAACCCAAAAGACACCAAGGATTATCCACGCGGCGTGTGGACCTTGCCGCCAAGCCTGCGCATGAAAGACGTCGATCGAGAGAAATACCTGGCGATCGGGGAAAGCGATCGGATGGCGCTGAAGTTTCGCAAACCATAACCCGGCTGCGTTGCAAAATTCGTTCTTAGCTACTGGGCGGTAAAAGCACCGTCAACGCACAAATCCGTACCGGTCACGAAGGATGCCTTGTCTGAGCAAAGCCACAGCACGGCGTTTGCCACCTCATCGGCCGTACCTATGCGACCTATCGGATGCAAGGCACTCAAATCATCCTTTCCCGAATCGAGACTTTCGGCGAGCCGATCGACCATCGATGTATCGATTGCTCCGGGATTAACGGTATTGCAGCGAATCCCCTGTGCCGAGTATTCGAGCGCAACGGTCTTCGTCAGCCCCATCACGGCGTGCTTGGAAGCACAGTAAATACCGAGCCCGGGAAATCCGATCAAACCGGCAACCGACGAGTTGTTGACGATTGCTCCGCCACCATTTTTTAACATCTGTGGAATCTGATACTTCATCGACAACCAGACACCCCTGACATTGATATCCATGACGTACCGGTAGTTATCGTCCGTCTGATCCGCAAGCGGGGCGATTAGCCCCTCAACGCCGGCATTATTAAACGCCACGTCGAGCCTGCCATAGGTGGACACCGCATGCTCCACAAGCGCCTGGACATCATCTTCCGATAAAACGTCCGTGCGCAGGAAGCTGGCCTCGCCACCATCATCCCGGATGACTTTGACAACTTCCTCGCCCTTTTCGACATTGCGATTGCCGATCACGACCTTGCCACCCTCACGCGCAAACGCAAGCGCCGTTGCCCGTCCTATACCAACACCGCCCCCGGTAACCATCACTACCTTGCCGTCAAAATCCGCCATTCCTCTTCCCCTTTGCAAAAGGCCATTGTGTATTCCGGACTAGCGTACGAGGCTATCAGATGCCAACAAAAAAGCCCACGCAGAGTGGGCGTTGGTTAGCGCCGTCAGCTAGCAGATCAAGGTTACTCTGTAGAGGTGGTCGTGGCAGTCCTTGGAACGGTATATGCCGTCGGCAGCCAGGCCGATGAAGCCACTTTGGCGAAGAGACTGCAATCGGCTATCCGGGCTGACGGCACGCCCGTGTTTACGATGCCGATGGTGATCGGCTTATTGATTTTTTATGCGTGCTGCCTACAGTGCGCAGCGACCCTGGCGGTTATAAGACGTGAAACCAACAACTGGCGATGGCCGTTTTTTGCCTGAACCTATATGACGTCCGTCGGATACATCGGCACGTTGCTGACCTTCCAGCTGTGGAGTCCTTAACAGGGCGCCGAAAGCTTGTCACTGCCTTATCGCCAGTCGATCCAATATCAGTCACTCTCAGCGACGACGAAACTGCTAAAGCACATGGAATCGGTCATTTGGCAGGCGATGAACACGCGCGAAGTCGATTTCGTCCAATAATCAATAACTTGATAGCCCAATAACCCAAAAAACCAGGCGCCAATTTCGCCAATTGGGCAGACTAGCTTGGCGCGAATTGACCAGAACCTGCGAGCCACGCGGGCCAGAATGAATGCTTTGGCAGGGATACGCGAAGCCTTGCCAAAGCCATGGATTCAGAGGATAACAATGACGTTAAAAAACATAATTCGATAGTCTCGTTATTATCACCGATGCCTCTGATCGTCCGATGCAATACATCGGTCAAGAAGTGGGCACATAGAGTGGGCAATTAAAAAGTCGCGTACATGTCCGAGGACAAGATTATGAACGGTATTCAACTATGGGGTAGATGTTGGGCTGGTTTCGAAAAAGCATTTCGGACTTTCAGGGCTATGCAGTTCAGCATCCTGGCTACAGCTACGTTAGGCATGGCAGCGGTCTTCTCCGGCGGATACGCCGTGGCGGACGACGATGTTCCAGGTCCAATGTCTACTGAGACCGCGCGACCGAAAATCGGTCTCGCCCTCGCCGGCGGCGGAGCGCGTGGCAGCGCCCACATTGGTGTCATAAAGGTGCTGGAGGAGAACCGGATTCCCATCGACTTTATCGCCGGCACCAGCATGGGCGCGATCATCGGTGGCCTTTACGCTATGGGGCATACGCCCGATGAGATGGACAAACTGCTCGCCGACATCGACTGGGACGATATCTTCCATGACAATATCGACCGTCCGCATCGATCGTTCCATCGAAAACGCGACGATGATTTCTCGTTGGTCGAATTTAAGCCGGGCTTCAACGACGGCAAGATCGACCTGCCCACTGGAATGATTCAGGGCCAAAAACTCGATCTGCTGTTCTCACGTCTGACGCTGCCAGTGGCGCACGTCAAGGATTTCGACAATCTGAGCATTCCCTATCGGGCGGTCGCAGCCAATATCGTGACCGGCATGCCGGTCGTCCTTGGCTCCGGCAATCTCGCCCAGGCGATGCGCGCGAGCATGTCAATCCCGGCTGTTTTCGCGCCGATCCGTATCGACGGGCAATTGCTGGTCGATGGTGGCGTAGTCAACAACATTCCAATCGATGTCGTTCGCGAAATGGGAGCCGATATCGTAATCGCGATCGATATTAGTTCGCCGCTCCAGACGGAGGCGGAACTGACTTCGTGGGTGGCCATCACCGGTCAATTGACAGGGTTTCTAACGCGACGCAACGCAGAGGCACAGATGGCAACCCTGACCGACAAGGACTTGCTCATCGTACCCGAACTCGGCGATATGTCGGCGGCGGATTTCGGACATGCCCCTGAGGCAGTGCCGATCGGAGTCACCGAGGCCGAAAAGCATGTTGCCCGACTGCGCACCTGGTCATTGTCTGCCGATGAGTATGCGGCCCACCTGGCGGCCCGCCCGCGTCCAGCGGACAAGCTGCCAATAATCGACTTCGTGGTTGTCGAAAACGACTCGGTGCTCGGGGACAAGGAGCTTAGGGCACGCACCGAGAGGATCATTAGAGGCCAACCGCTGAATGTCGACCTGGTCGAGCAAGACATCAACACGATCTACGGCACGGAACTCTTTCAGAACATCCGTTACGAAATCATCGAAGATGATGGTCAAACAGGTCTCAAGGTCGATCTCGAAAAGCGCAGCTGGGGCCCTAACTATCTAGAGTTCGGCATCACGACAAGCGGTGACTTCCAGGGCGGAAGTTCGACCGGTCTCAATGTTTCCTACTTGCGCACAGCATTGAACGAGCTCAACGGTGAGTCACGCCTTGGGGTCAGGCTCGGCGAGAATGGTGGCGTCTTTGGTGAGTTTTACCAGCCGTTGAATGCCGGCGGGCAATGGTTCGTTGTGCCCCTGCTAGGCTACACATGGGGTAACATCGATAATTTCGCGATGGGTAATATTACTTCCGAGGTGCGGATCAGACAGTGGGGTGGTTCGCTGGCCGTGGGACGCGAGTTGGGCACCTGGGGAGAGATACGAATTGGTTTGCGGCGGACCGAAGGCAAGGCGGAGGTAAGGGTCGGCCCACCTATGCCGGATCTCGACTTCGACGTTGGCGAGAGCTTTATCCGATTTTCCGTTGACAAACTCGACAGCACAGTCTTTCCTCGGCATGGCTACAATCTTTTCAGTGAATATACTTTCTCGCGCGACAGCCTCGGCGCGGACACGGAGTTCGATCAACTGCTGGTAACTACCGCCAGCTTTAATACCTGGGGTCGTAACACGCTTGGCCTGATTGCAAAATATGGTGCCATACATAATGGCGTGGCACCCGTGCAGAGTATTATCCGGGCCGGCGGTTTGTTCAACCTCTCCGGGTACCAGTTTAATGAACTCAGTGGTCAATACGCCGCCCTGCTCGCAGGAATTTACTATCGCGAGATCCATAAGATGACGTTCTCGCCGGTCTATGCGGGCATCAGTCTCGAGTACGGCAACGTATTCCAGAGCAGCGATGAGATCAAGTTCGATAACGGTCTTTTCGGGG
>JAPUHG010000207.1 GCA_027297845.1 Gammaproteobacteria bacterium
GGGCCAGATCGCGACATCAACATAAAAAGGACCCCCAGTGCGACCAGCGGAGTAATCCATAACAGTCGTTTAATGCCTTTTCTCATGCATTTCCCCGATTCATTTCAATAGCGCACAAAGGCGATGGGCCTATTCAGATTACGCTGCATTTTGGTGAATGAAAATACGTATTGGCCTTCGCCCATTGAGGGCGCCCACAGGTACTGACCAGCCATGAGAAAAACCGGGAATGGGGTGCGCGTGCAAAGCGAAGCTAGCCGACTCCGGTTTTCGACTTCTTGCAGACAAACTGTCGAATTCAGACAAGCGAAGCGAGGTTGATCCGCCAGACCGCTAATCCACGGAATCTGATTCCTCGGTGATGTTTTCAAACAACACCGTTGACAAATACCGCTCGCCTGTATCGGGCAGCATGGCGAGCAGAACCGATCCCTTCTCGGCCTTTTCTGCAACTTTCAACGCGGCACAGAATGTCGCCCCGCTGGAAATTCCACAAAAAACACCTTCCTTCTGCGCCAGTTCCAGCGCGGTTTCTCTCGCCTCAACATCGCCTATCGTTACCACTTCGTCGATAACTTTCCTATCGAGTACCGAGGGCATGAAGTCCGGCGTCCACCCCTGGATCGTATGCGGCTGCCATTCGGCACCGCCGAGTAATGCCGCATTTTCGGGTTCTGCCGCGATGATCTTTATTGCCGGACGCGCGATGCGCAATATGTCGCCTACCCCGGTGATGGTCCCCCCGGTTCCATAACCGCTGACCCAGTAGTCCAGCCGCATATCGGCAAAATCCCTGAGGATCTCGGGACCAGTGGTATTGCGGTGATATTCCGGATTGGCCGGATTATCGAATTGTTCGGTCAAAAACCAGCCATTTTTCTCCGCGAGTTCTTCGGCCAGTTTGACCATGCCGGTCGCGCGCAACTCCGGTGGGGTCAGAACAACCTTCGCGCCGAGGGCTTTCATCAGCTTGCGCCGCTCAATCGAAAAACTTTCGGCCATCACCGCGACGAAGGGATAACCACGGACCGCACAGACCATCGCCAGTGAGATTCCGGTATTTCCCGAAGTCGCCTCGATAACGGTCTGGCCCGGCTTTAGTTCGCCTTTACGCTCCGCGTCATTGATGACGCCCAGCGCCAGCCGGTCCTTGACCGATGACAGCGGATTGAATGCCTCGCACTTGGCGTACATCTCCACGTGCTTTGGTGCGAGCCTGTTGATGCGGACCACCGGCGTGTTACCGACGGTCGCAAGAATATCCGGGTAAATCATGATTTGACCCTATTTTTGTGGCTACATAACAAAAATAGCAGTGGACCGGTCATTTCGCCAGTTGATCCGGGCTAGACCTGCTGGGCAAGCTCCCAGGTCAGGATTTCGGCTTTGCGTTCCACGCCCCAGCGGTAGCCACCCAGCGCACCACTTGCCCGCAGCACCCGGTGACAAGGGATCAGCCAGGCCACGGGGTTTTTGCCCACTGCATTCGCGACCGCGCGGTGGCTCTCCGGCCTGTCGATAATCTCGGCAAGATCGCTGTAACTTGTCTGATTGCCGCTGGGGATTTTTAACAGCGCCTGCCACACCTGGAGTTGAAAATTTGTACCCTTTAGTCTCAGTTTCAGCGATTTTTCATCGCCTGAAAAAATCTCTCCGGCCAGTGCCGACATGCCTTCATCATCTCTTTCAAGTTTTGCATTCGGCCAGGCGCTTCTCAACTCATTGCTTGCCTGATCCATACCCCGATCAACAAAGGACAGGTGACTCAAACCGCGCCGAGTACCCGCGAGCATCACATCGCCAAAAGGACTTTCGGAAAATCCATAGCTGAGTGTCAGACCAGCGCCGCCATTTTTATATTCGCCGGGCGTCATCGCCTCGATGGTGACGAACAAATCATGCAGGCGTCCCGGCCCCGACAAGCCGGCATTCAGCGACGCAGACAGTACGCTCGCATGCCGGTCGAGGCTTTCCTTGGCTGCGCGCAGCGACAGGAACTGCACCAACTGCTTCGGTGTTACACCCGCCCAGCTTTTGAAGAGACGATTGAAGTGCCAGCTACTCAGACCCGCCTGGCTGGCAATTTCCTCCAGGCGTGGCTGATCCTGGTAATGGTCCAGGATAAAGCCGATCGCAGTTGCCATGCGCTCATGGTTTTTCGGGTCCAGGTTTACAAACTGCTGGTTCATAGACGTACTTTAACGCCAGAACGAAACTCCGCCCACCCGAAATTTGCGGTGTGGCGGGAGAAAGAAATCTTGACTATTATTAACTTCATAGTATAGTTCATTTAATAATGCTATCTAATTCCGACAAGCGTGATCAACAAGACCAAACAACGGATTTATTCCTGCGCAAATTCCAGAAGGAATTGAACTCAGGCACCTTGTCGCTGGTATTGCTAGGTGTGCTGGATAAGGCAGAAGAAGAGCTTTACGGCTACCAGATCGCCAAGCTCCTGGAGAAGGCGGGTGGCGGTGAAACCATGTTCAAACAGGGCGCCTTGTACCCTGTACTGAGAGGAATGAGCGCCAATGGCCTGCTGTCGAGCAGAGTCGAACCATCGACTTCCGGCCCGCCACGGCGCTATTACCAGATTACCGGCAGTGGTCGCCTGATTCTGACGAAATGGCGGCACGCCTGGCAGGTCACCCGGGATTTTGTGGACA
Source organism: Gammaproteobacteria bacterium (assembly GCA_027297845.1). GTDB lineage: Bacteria > Pseudomonadota > Gammaproteobacteria > Steroidobacterales > MnTg04 > MnTg04. The sequence continues at coordinate 2,670 of JAPUHG010000207.1, forward strand.
CACTAATGAATGCAAAGGATGAGAAATGAACATGTCGGCCCCTCGATCGATAGACGCCTACCTGGAGCAATTGCGGCAAGCCCTGCACGGACAGGATGCCGCGGTCATACAAGACGCGCTGTACGATGCTGAAGAATATCTTCGTGCCGAGGTCGCCGGTCAGGCAGGCCGACCCGAAGCCGAAGTATTGGAGGCCATCGCCAGTAGTTATGGCGCGCCGGAAGAAGTGGCCCAGGCCTACATAGACACCGAAATAAAAGTTCAGGCCGCCCTCGCCCCCCCGCCTGTCCAGAAACCGAAATCGCTGGCAGGCAAATTGTTTGGCGTTTTTATGGATCCGCGAGCGTATAGCAGTCTTTTTTATCTGCTGCTCTCTATGGTTACCGGGATATTTTATTTCACTTTCGCGATCACCGGCCTATCGCTGTCAGCGGGGTTTATGATCCTGATTATTGGCATCCCTTTCTTCTTGCTGTTTCTGGCAACCAGCAGAGTTTTGTCACTTGTGGAAGGAAGAATCATCGAATCGTTCCTGGGAGTACGAATGCCGCGCAGGCCGACCTACGAAACCACTGAGGGAGGCATTATCGAGCGCATCAAGCTGATGCTCAAAGACGCGCGCACCTGGACCACTCTGCTGTATATGTTGTTAATGCTGCCGTTGGGGATTTTCTATTTTACGTTCGCAATCATCGGCCTGGTCCTCAGTCTGACTTTCATTAGCGCACCTATTTTTTACTTACTGGACTACCATGGTGTGATCGATGTCGATGTTTTCCTCGGCAACATCCCCGAGATGTTTCTGCTCGGTCCCGGTTGGGCAACGCTAATCTACTCGGCACTTGGTGTTTTCATGCTCATCGCGACGATGCATGCCGCCAGGGGACTTGGCACGATGCAAGGGCGCATCGCCAAGACGCTGCTGGTAGAATTGGGGAATGATTGAAACCAGTAGTCAGTTTGGACACGGGAAAACGTTTACCAGGATAATCAGCCGGATTTTTTTCCTCGTGACCGGCGTTTTTTTCCTCGTGGGGTGTCCGGCGGATGCAGATGGCATAAGCGGCTTCTCGCAAACAACGATACGGATCGAGACCCGAGCCGGGCGCAGCCTGGAAGTGGAAGTATTTCTCGCCTTATCACGGGAACAACAGACGCGCGGACTGATGTTTGTAAAAGAACTTGGCGATCGCCAGGGAATGCTGTTTGTTTACCAACAGTCCCACAACATCAGCATGTGGATGAAAAATACCGTGCTGCCGCTGGACATGCTCTTTATCAGGCCGGATGGCAGCATTGCCCGTATTGAAAAAGAAACCGTGCCTTTCTCTCTCGACAGCATCTCATCGGGTGAACCGGTGGTGGCCGTACTCGAACTGAACGGGGGCGTCACGGGAAAATATGGAATTCAGCCCGGTGATAAGGTGATCAGCAGGTACTTTGGCAACGATTGACCCGGTCGGCTATCAGAAAAACAATCCACCCTTGCTGCCACCGATCATTCTGCGTAGCGTAATTTCCACCGATTCCATGGTGTCACCATTGCCGGACATCAATTTGTGTTGTTCGCGAATCTGGTTGTCGTCAATAAGTTCCTGCCGCGTGCTGTGCATGGCCGCCCCGCCCTCTCCAAGGAATTCGCCCGGCACCACATGCAGCAAGATCTTGCTCCCAACATCGAACTCTGCCGGGAAAACGCTCTTCTCGGCACTCAGTGCGCTCATATAAAGAAACTCGTAATTCCCGTCCTGCTCGTTGAATGTGACATAGAAAAGTCGGTCCCGGGGCTCATAAAGATCGGGAAACCTGTCGGTCGCACGAACATGGGTAAAAATGTCATCGCATCGTATGGCCGTCCGATCGAGTACCCACACACAGGACCGGGTACCGCTCGCTTCGGCGAACTGACCGCCGGGAATCGTTTCGCGACTGGTCAACTCCCAGATTCCGACCATGTAATCCAGATCCGCCATGCGGGCGTGACGCTCGCTTGGATACAGGCCGGCATGGATGGCCGGAACACTGACCGCACCAAGTGCCGAAGACAGCAGTAATGCTGGCAGAAAAAGGAACCGCAAAATCTTCATATTTCTTCCTGTCTGACAATATCGAACATAACAATCATGCACACCGATATCCTGCTTATTGCGGTATCCGGACAGAATCCGTCGTTAAGATGATGCAAATCGTCAAAGGGATACATTTTGGCCAGAGATTGACTAATATCAAAGAAATCCTGCCGCCAAAGATCCAGACTCGCTAAATGAATATTGCTACTACACAATCCGCGACAAGCCGCGTCATCAATGAACTCGGTCGCGATCATAGAAACGTGGCTCGCTTGCTGACGCTGCTGGACACCCAGATTATGGGCGCTGATCCAGTTGAACCCGCTGATAGCGAGGCGGGGTAACCTTTCCGCATCCACGGTACGCGGGTCGAGCTCGATCGAGTATTCCTGGCTGTCATCGGTAAGCAGTTGAAAAGATTCGGACAGGCCTGCCATCAGCCGCTCGAGTTGCTGGTTGTCCAGATAGGTGAGCGTACCGCCACCCATATGCAGTTGTCCCACTTTTCGGTCTTTATCGAAAAGCTTCCCCTGAATGCGGACTTCCTCAAGAATCTTCTGCAGATACAGCTCGGCTCGTTCCGGGTGCCGGGTAACCAGTTTGCTGCATCCGCTGTAGTAACAAAGCGAGTGACAAAAAGGGATGTACACGTAAATCGACAGTTGCCTGGGAATCGGATCCTGGTTACTCAGCCGCGCTTCGGCTTCGTAAACAGACGCCGTAAACTCCACACCGAACTGGAGCGCGGTTGGGTACGAGGTATACCTGGGCCCCTGCCCCCGGTAACGATTGATCAGGTCCGCATCAAATACTGCTTGAGTCATGCAGGAATCCTATGGTCCGGCGCGGCAACCCGTATTGATGCAGATCGATGGCTAATAGTCCTAAATCGTTTTCCCCTGTCGTATAATTGGTTCGTCAGTGGCGCGATCACGGCTTTTAACAGGCTGTAGAAAAGGGCAACAGGAATGCTACTGCGGGTGCCCGACCAATCCTGGGGGGTAGTTATGCGACATATCGCCAGCCGTTCGTTGATAATTGTTTGTCTGCTCATGCTTACCGCATGCGACGGAGCAGGCACGGGGCAGGACAAAACCGTAGCGGTAGCGGATACCGAGCCGGAGCCCGCGGAAGAATGTACGCTGGTCGTTGGCTGGGACCCATGGGAGCCATACCAGTATCAGGATCTCGGTGGCGAGCTGCGCGGATTGGATGTCGAGTTAATCAGAGGAATTACCAGCAGGATCGGTTGCCATACCAGGTTTCTTGCCAGTGACTGGGCGAGTCTGCTCGAAATGTTGAAAAAAGGCGAAGTCGATATGCTGCCGGGTGCGACCAGGACCGAGGGCAGGGCCGAATTCGCCATGTTCTCGGACCCCTACCGCGATGAGACTTTCGTGCTGTTCGTCCGCGCCGGAGAAAAAGGACGCTTCAAGGCAGACAATGTGGCGAAATTGCTTGCGCAAGGGTTCCGGATTGGAGTGGTATCCGAATACCTTTATGGCGAGGAAATCACCTCTTTGCAGGACAGCGCTGAATACGAGAACCTGTTTATCAGCGTACCGATCTCGGAACTGAATTTCTCGAACCTGATCAATTTTGAGGCGGACGGTTTTCTTGAGGACCCCTTTGTCGCCGCCGCGGTCATTCGCAAGAAGGGACTGGCCGAAGAAGTGGTAGCCCACCCAATCGCAATCAAGACCGGCGAAGTACGGCTGATGTTTGCAAAAGCATCGGTCGAGCAATCGCTGGTGGATGCGATCAACGTCGCCTTGCAGGAGCAAAAAAGCGATGGCAGCTACGCCGCCTTGCTCGAAAAGTACCTGCATTAGCAGACCCACACAATTCGGGCAGGGTCCTCACTATTCGGGTGGCGGCAGGCAGCGTAACTCGTAACGCAGATCGTACATGAACGGATTATTGTCCCTACGCGTGTACAACCTGCGCGATACCACTGCAAATCCGTCCGGGCAGAACCCCCGGACCTCCATCCAGTCGTCCGCCCACTCCATGCGCTTAACATCTCCGCTCGGGCTGTCCGGATATTGCGCGCTGATTTTGGCTTCGAAGAGCAGCAGGCTGTCGTCACTTCCAGGCAGGATCTTCAGACTGCTCATGCTGTGACGCTCGAAGTCGGTGCGTCCGATATTCTCGCAGCCGCTTGTGAGCACGGCCAGCACCAATACCAGCCAACGATACCTGCAATATCGCCCGGCCCTGGTCATCGAACCAGCAACGGCGAGGTTACTACCGCCGTGTTCCCGGTTTCTGTGTCCACAACGTAAATCAGCATCTCCAGTTCACCCGACGCGGCTACCGGCACAACGCCTCGAAAATGACTGGTCTTCCCTGTGTAGTCCAGGTCTGCTTCGGAAATCATCGCATCTCCTTTCCATAGCTGGCCTTTAATCGTGTATTGATCGGAATCCCACAGGCCTCCTGGCTGGGTCGGACAACCGCACATCATCACCAGTTTCACTTCCAGTGGAATTTCGTCCCCGTGACTGGACTTCCGCGGAGCATCGATCAACTCGATGACAAAGCCTGGTAACACCAGGGTCCACCCATTGGTGATCTCATGACCCGGAATCAGCCAGTGGGTTGCACTGACCTGCGCCATGGAATTCGGGAACCCCAGCGGGCCGCTGGCCTCGATTCGAACCCTGGTCGGCCGGCTGATATCGATGCTGGCGCTAAAAACCGCCGCTCCATCGCTAACGATTGACGCACCGCGTTGTCGCGGCTTGCGCATGATTAATCCGCTGTCTCCGGTCCCGCCTTTGGTAACGCCGCTGGCGAGAATAGCGCCGCTTTCGACATCGGTGATCACAACCTTGGCGCCACCCATACTGGTGCCGACGAACTTGGCGTCATTGGCCAGGACCCGGACTTGTACGTCAACGGGTTCCGCCAGCGACGCGCTGGCCGCAAGACTCAAAAGCAGCAAAAGGGTTACTTTGTTCATGATTAGTCATCCTGGTATAGGTCGGCGGGCGCTCCAAACCAGTCTGGAGCCGTTCCAGACTATGGCAAAAACCAAGCCTTTCGCCTAGCCTTATGAGTGAGCCCTTAGCAACGAGCGGATCTTATGCCTCGCAGATCAATACTCAATCCATTCCTGCATCTTGCCATTCTGACACTGGCTGCTGGCCAGGCGTTTGCCGAGGATAACTCAGAAGCGAGATATTCAGATGTATCCCG
>JAPUHG010000208.1 GCA_027297845.1 Gammaproteobacteria bacterium
GTTTTCTTCCCATGTCTGGGCCGAAATCCCATTCGCGAACATTAACGTGACCACAAAAACGAGCGGAGTTTCCATTTCTTCTTCTCCCTCAAGGCCCTTACCATGATTGGCACCGGGCCATCTAATTTCTACTTATGAGACATAGTCTAAATGGAGGGGGGGATGGACTTCTGGTCATTTCACGCCAATGTCCGCTTTGGGTCGTAAGCAGACATTCGCCACTCAATCAGCGATAAAGACCTCCTCTGCACGCTTGCCAAACAACCCCGCAATGCGAAAAGCCAGCGGCAAACTGGGATCGTATTTCTCCCTTTCGATCGCATTGACGGTCTGGCGAGATACTTCAAGCGCTTTCGCCAGGTCGGCCTGCGTCAGGTTCATCGCGGCGCGAAATTCCCGAACCTTGTTCTTCATCGATAAAGACGCCCGAAGATAATCCAGCCCGTACCCCAGGTGCAGCTCATCAGGGCTGCCGCCAGTGCCCAGTTCAGGTTGGGTGCACCGATCGTCGCTTGTAGCACGCCATAGGCGACCAGCAAAAACAGGCTGATGGCAAAGGCAAAGGCGAGCGCCGCGTCGTGGATCTTGCGTTCGAGTTCGTCCATGCGTGTCCGGGCGAGCGTCAGAATCGTCACCGCGGCCAGACCCGGCAACGCGGGTACCAGGCCAATGATCATATCGATATTCGCGTCGCGTTCGCGGTTTAGCAGATACATCACCACAAACAACGCGACAACGGAAAAACCGGCAAAAACAAACTCACGGTGGAATCGGTTAAAAGTAATGGTAGACATCCTTGTCTCCTTCAATGTAAAGGGTGCTTTACACTACAGGGATTCAAGTAAATGTCAAGGACCCTTGACATCTTTTTCGATTGCCACCTCGCCCATGAATTATTCAGGGCTTTCTTAGGCTAATATCGGATGCGAATTGCCGCTATCCGTCGGCACGCACAACAGCAAAGGAACATTGTGAATAGACGAATCATCAAGATCCCTCGTATGACGCCAGTCGTTTTTTGGATATCCCTGTTACTGGTCGCAGGTTGTGCCAGCACCGAACAAAGCGCCGGGAACAACGGTTTTGTCATCGCCAATGCGCAAGTCTTCGATGGCACCACGATGCTGGATGGCTATCACGTGGTAGTTCGCGACCGGCTTATCGCAGAGCTTAGCGATAGCGATCAACTCCCGATGGGGATGGATGTCATCGATGCCAGCGGCATGACTTTGATGCCGGGCATGATTGACACCCACACGCACACCTCTTCGGTGACCCAGTTACAGACTGCCTTACGGTTTGGAGTTACGACCAACCTCGACCAAATGACCTGGCCGGGTCTGTTCCCGGTACTCAAAACAGCTGCGGAAACCCGCGACGACGTTGCTGATTTCCTCTCGACCGATATGCTGGCAACCCCGCCGGGTGGCCATGGCACCGAATACGACATCGTTATCCCGACGGTGGCTGGACCGCACCAAGCGGACGCTTTCGTCGCAGAACGGGTTGCCAATGGTGCGGATTATCAGAAAATCGTCCTCAACGGCGCGCGGGCAAAGAAAGGCATGCCAACGATGAGCGCAGCCACCACCAGGGCGCTGGTCGAAGCCGCTCATGTCCGGGATCTGATTGTCATCGCCCATATCGAAACGCCGGGTGATGTCAGAACGGTCATCGACGCCGGTGCCGATGGACTCGCGCATGTCTGGCGCACCTCCGGCGCCGAGCCCGATTTATCGAGATTGCTGGCGGAGAATGGTTTGTTTGTCACTGCAACGCTGTCCGTTCCGGACGGCTTTGTCATCGACAGCTCGCGCGCCCTGATAGCCGAGGACCCCGCGGTGGCGCCGTATTTAAGCGAAGAAATGGTCACCAATCTAACGACAGATAGCGAGATTCAAACTCTTGAAAACCTGGATCAGTTTCTTGATGCGGTTCGCGGGCTGAACGAAGCTGGCGTCATGCTCTTAGCCGGTACCGATCCGCCCAATGCGGGCGTCATGCACGGAATCAGCATGCATCGCGAACTGGAACTGCTGGTCGAGGCCGGTCTGACGCCTGCCGAGGCCCTGGCGGCGGCCACGGCCAATGCGGCAGACGCCTTTCGTCTTGCAGACCGGGGGAGGATCGCGGTGGGCCTGAACGCCGACCTGGTATTGATCGACGGCGACCCGGGCAGCGATATTTCCGACTCTCGTCACATCGCGAGAGTCTGGCGCAATGGCGTCGAATTCGACCGCTCCCTGCCCGCGGGCCTGGCCGCAATCACCGAGGGTGATCAGCGCAGCGATGCTTCCAGGGCGCGCAACCAATACCGTCATCCACAGGCCACCTTGGCATTTTTTGGCATCGGGCCGGACATGACCATAGTCGAAATTTCACCCGGTGGTGGTGGCTGGTATACGGAAATTCTCGCGCCCTATCTCAAGGACAAAGGCAAACTGTACGCGGCGAGCTACGATCCTGAATCCAAGATCATGTATTACAGGTCAAACGCGAAAAAATATGACGAGAAACTGGCGGCCGACCCCGACAGTTTTTCCCGGGTCGAAGTCACGATTTTTGACCCACCGTTATTGCTCGATATCGCGCCGCCAGGTTCTGCGGATATGGTTTTGACCTTTCGCAACGTCCATAACTGGGTGAATGAAGGTGCTGCCAAGGAAGCGCTCAGCGGCATGTACGCCGCGTTGAAACCGGGCGGCATTCTCGGCCTGGTGGAACACCGCGCAGACCCGGCCAAAGAACATGACCCGAAAGACCGGTCCGGCTATGTACCCCAGGACTATGTCATTGAACTCGCAGAATCGGTCGGCTTTGAATTCGTGGAAAGCAGCGAGATCAACGCCAACCCGAAAGACACAAGGGACCATCCGGAAGGTGTCTGGACGCTACCACCTTCACTACGCTTGCAGGACCTTGACCGGGAGAAATATCTTGCGATTGGTGAAAGCGACCGCATGACGCTGAAATTCAGGAAACCGGACTGATGGATGACTGTTCGATTAAGCAATCAAAACACCGGGGGCGCAATTATCAATGACCGATAAAAGAATTGACGCCCTGGAAACGAAAATCGCCTACCTGGAGGACACGGTGCAAACCCTGAACGACATCGTCAGCAGCCAGCAAAGGGAAATTGAGGAATTACGCGTTAGCTGCAAATACCTGGTGGACCGGCAAAAGGGCCTGGCAGAACTGGTTGAAGGTGACGCCGAGCCAGTAGTCGAGCGACCACCACATTACTAAACAATTCATTTGTACCTGGTGGTGCGTGGCAAGAGTAGCCGTAGCCTGGAGTAAAGACCGATGAGCGATGTAATCAATGGCAGTTGCCTGTGTGGAAGAGTGAAATTTGAACTATCCGGCCCGTTCAGTTCCTTTTTTGTCTGTCATTGCTCGAGGTGTCGAAAGGCAACGGGCTCGGCGCATGCCAGCAATATTTTTACGGCGCTGGATAATCTGCGCTGGACCGATGGTAGAGACCTGATTCGTGATTTCAAACTGGATTCCGCGAAATCTTTTGGCCGGAATTTCTGTGATAAATGCGGATCGCCGGTTCCCAGGGTGTCCAAAGAAAGAAACGTCGCCATTATTCCGGCGGGAACACTGGAAGAAGATCCGGGCATATGCCCCGAAAACGTTATCTTCTGGGACGACCGCGCGCATTGGTATGAGGCTATGTCGTCCGCACCGCACTTCGCAAAATACCCCGACAAATAACCGCCTGAATTTTGCTTGCAATCGGCCTGACAACCCTGTCGCTATTCGCCTTCGCGGCCAATTCGGTTCTCTGCCGAATGGCGCTTGGCGCGGATACCATAGACGCCATCAGTTTCACCTCGATCCGCCTGTTCTCCGGCGCAGTGACCCTGCTGTTTATCGTCCTGGCGAGTGCAAAAAAAGAGCGGCTGCGAACAGCGGGAAGCTGGCTGTCCGCGGCGATGCTTTTTTTCTACGCCCTGCCCTTTTCCCTGGCCTATATCAGCCTGGAAGCCGGGGCCGGTGCACTGATTCTTTTCGCGGCTGTGCAAATCACCATGGTCGGCGCGGCCCTTTTGTCAGGTGACCGCCCGCATCTGCTGGAGTGGATCGGTCTGCTCCTGGCTCTACTGGGCCTGGTCTATCTGCTGCTGCCCGGCCTGGCCGCTCCACCATTGGGTGCTGCTGCGATGATGGTTCTGGCCGGCGTTTGCTGGGGATTTTATTCCCTGCGTGGCCGCAAGGCCGGCAGCGCGCTCGCCGACACGGCATCGAATTTCCTGCGCTGTGTACCGGCGACGCTTGCCGTGAGCATATGGTTCGCCGATGGAATCTCCTTGTCATCGAAAGGTGTCATTATCGCAATCATTTCGGGCGCCATCGCATCCGGACTGGGTTACGTCATCTGGTATGCGGCGCTTCGTGAGTTGACCGCTACGCGCGCGGCGACCGTGCAATTGTCGGTACCGGTTATTGCTGCCCTCGGCGGCGTCCTGTTTCTTGCCGAAGGCCTGACGATGCGGCTGATTTCATCTTCCGCCCTGATCCTCGGCGGCATCGGGCTGGCCATTTTTAGTTCACGGGAAACAGCCAGGAAAGGAGTATCCTGAGCGCTGATCTGCGCGGAACGTATTCATGCTGATAATCGATGAAAAAATTCAAATAGTGGATTCGGAAATCGAGTTTACGGCGATTCGCGCCCAGGGTGCCGGTGGTCAGAACGTCAACAAGGTCGCGAGTGCCGTGCATCTGCGCTTCGATATCCAGGCTTCGTCGCTGAGCAATGCTGTCAAGGGCGAACTTCTAAGGCATCAGGATCAACGCATCACCAAGGAAGGGGTCGTGGTGATCAAGGCACAGCAACATCGCAGCCAGGAACAAAACCGTGAAGAAGCACTGAACCGGTTACGGGATCTAATTCTCAATGCAACCGCCGTAAAGAAAAGGCGCAAGGCAACCCGGCCTAGCAGAAACGCGAGAAAAAAACGTGTGGACGAAAAAACCCGGCGAGGGAAGACCAAAACATTGCGCGCCAAGGTGACGCCCCACGAGCTATAGGTCGCGGTGGCTATGTGCCGCAAAGGTTACAGGCTAGTTGTCTTTGGCGCCTTCGTCTATCCACCTGGCGATCATGCCGACTTCGTCCTGCTGCATGCGATTGGTCAGGCCCGCGGTCACTGACGCATTGTGGCGCTGCATTCAATAAGTAATCGCCACGCAAACAGGTGTCTTGTATCTAAACGGCGCACATCCGAATGTTTTAGTCCTCGGGCTGTTCATCAACCTTGCGGCGCGCCAAATAGTATGCCTTTCGTACCCGCGAAGAGGTCGGCTTCATCTCATAGGCCCTGCTGAGCAGTTCCAACGCCTCTTTCGGCTGATTTGCCAACGAGTACGTTCTGCCCAGCGAATACGCGGCATTGGCGCTATTTGGATGATCGGCAACTCGTTTTAGTCCAATTTCAAACGCGTTTTGCAGATATTTGTCGGCAAGGGATTCTTCTCCCGTTACCCGGTAGGTGCGAACGAGCGAACGATTGACCGAAGCGCGCCAGGGGTCTTTTTCGAGTTTGGCGAGATCGATTCTCAGCGCATTTTCTATGTATTCCTGGAACAAGGACTGCTCACCCATAAATTGATAGCATTCGGCCATTCTGCGAATGAGCGGCACGTCATCCGGGTCATTTTCGAGTAAGCGCGCGTACAACTCATTACTGATGTCGCAGCGGTCGTAGCGGCGATAACGTCCGGCGAATTTCTTAATTCCATTATCAATTCTGTTGTCAATAACCGCCCTTCGTTCAGGCGATGAATAGACCGCCGCAGTAGTCACTCCCGCCACTGAGAAGACCAGAATTACGAGGCCAGCCACCCAGACGCTAAATCTTTTTGCCTGGCCCGTGCTTAGGACCGAACTCTCGCTTGCCCGCAGTTTGCTGATCGTCGAAAACCGGTAATACAACGCAGTTATCGCCAACGCCATTGCGACCAGGAGTTCCGCAATCTCCGTCTCGTTAAAGCTAAACGGTTGCAGTTCGAGATAAGCGGCGGTCACAAAATATGGAGCGACAGCCATAGGCGGAGCAACAACACCCAGTTCTTGCAGGAAGACAGCGGGGCGCCATTTGAAAGAGCACGCCAGTGGATACAACAGGCCGTACCCCGCCAGCCCGGCAGCCAATGCGTAACTCAGGAATCCCTTCAGAGCGGTCCGGTAGGGGCCGGT
>JAPUHG010000209.1 GCA_027297845.1 Gammaproteobacteria bacterium
CGGTGAGGGGGCTGAAGCCGATACCAGACCCGTTTTTATCCTCGGCATGCCGCGATCGGGAACCAGTCTGCTTGAGCAGATATTATCCGGGCACAGCCAAATATTCGCGGCCGGGGAGTTGTCGGTTATTGGTGAAATTGCCGCGCGCAGGCCGGCCTGGCTCAGCACCAGCCGCGAAGCAGTCGACCTGGCTGACCTGGGAAAGGAGTATCTGGATTCTTTGCCGGCAGCGGCGAGGGCGGCAACGGTCGTCAGCGACAAAATGCCGCTCAATTTTCTTTACCTGGGTTTGATCGCGGCGATCCTTCCCGGCGCCAGGGTGATTCATTGCCTGCGCGACCCGCGAGATGTGGCGGTGTCTTGTTATTTCCAGGATTTTTCCGATCCGGCGCTGGCTTTTAGTTTCGATCTGCAGCAGACGGCCGACTATTATCGGGATTACTGGCGTCTGATGGAGTACTGGCGGGAACGACTCTCCCTGCCGATAATCGAAGTCTATTATGAGAATCTGGTCGACGATATAGAAACGCAAACGCAACGGGTTCTTGAATTTCTCGGCCTGCCCATGGAGGAGGCTTGTTTGTCTTTCCATGAGCGCAAACGAGAGGTAAAAACAGCCAGCCACGCGCAGGTCAGACGTCCTCTCTACCGAAGCTCGGTAGGCCGTTACCAGCATTATCAGGAGCAGATAAAATCGCTGTTTAGCGATACCCTCGAGGAAGTTCTCACCCGGTACGAGGCCGGGCTGAAAGAGCAAGGTTGAAAGGGCAGCCTGTCATTTGTTGACCTTCTCGGCGGTATGGGTAGGATTGCCATCTTGCCCATAAGGGATGGGCCAAACCGGAGTACTTGATGGAGCAGTTATCGCCTGAGCAGACCCGCGCCCAATTCCTGGATGCGGTACAGCATGAGCAGGCTGGTCGTCTCGGTGAGGCGGAAAAGATTTTGCAGACCCTGCTGGAGATCAATCCCAGCCAGTTACCGAGTCTTTGCCTGATGGGCCGTGTGCAACGACGTTTGCAGCAATATGCCGAGGCGTCCCGGTATCTGAATGCGGCACAGGCGATGGCGCCATCGGCGCCGCCGGTCGTCTACGAATTGGCCAGGCTGGCGACCGATCAGAATGATCTGCGGGCGGCGGCAGGTTATTTAAAGCACCTTACTCAGCTCAAACCATTGCAAGGCGACAATTGGTTTGATCTGGGCTATGTGCTGGAAATGTCCGGTAAATGGAGTTCGGCGATCGACGCCTTTCGCCGGGCTCTCCAGTTGGGTGATTCCAACAACGAGGAAACCTACACGCACCTGGGTTCGGTGTTGGCGCAGGATGGTCAGGAAGCGGCAGCCAAGGAAAACTACCTCAAGGCGCTGGAGCTGAATCCGGATCACGCGCCGGCCATGTACGGTCTCGGGATGGTGATCACGGCGTTTGGTGAATTCGAGGAGGCCAGCCAGTGGCTTCGGCGGGCGGTGCGGCGCGACCCGAACCTGGTCGAGGTCTATCAGCAGCTCGCTGCAGTTCGCAAATTTGAATCGGCAGATGATCCTGATATCGAATTGATGAGCAAATTGCTGACCGACCCCGCGCGCGACGATCTTAGCCGTGAAAAATTGCATTTCGCAATTGGCAAGACCCTGGATGACTGCGGGGAGTATGAGCGCGCCTTCGAGCATATAGCCGAAGCGAACCGGCTGAAGCGAAGTCGTAAGGCCGAATTTGACCTGGAGAGTCACCAGGCCCTCGTTGGCAGCATTATTTCGACATTCGATCGGGAATTTTTTGACCACTTCAGTCCGCGGGGCAGTCAGTCCAAACAACCCGTTTTTATTGTCGGCATGCCGCGATCCGGCACCTCGCTGGTCGAACAGATTCTGGCTAGCCATCCGCGCGTGAATGGCGCTGGCGAGTTACCTTTTATCGAGCAGGCCAGCAGGACTCGAGTCGGCTTGTATCCCGACCTTATATCCACGCTTGATGCAGCTACTCTGGAAGCCATCGCCAATGATTACCTGCGGCATCTAACGGATCGTGGCGGTAATGTCCGGCACATCACCGATAAATACCCGGCAAACTTCCTGCACATCGGATTTATCCGGTTACTGTTTCCGCAGGCGAGGATAATTCACTGCCGCCGGAACCCGGTCGATACTTGTTTGTCGATTTATTTTCAGGATTTTGCGACCGCCAATCTCTATGCAAACAGCCTTGAAGATATTAGCGATTATTTCCAATGTTATCAACGTCTTATGGAGCACTGGGAGGGCCTGGGGTCCGACCGGTTATTGACTGTAGACTACGAAAATCTGACCGCGGATCTGGAAGGCCAGGTGCGCCCGATGATCGATTGGTTGGGTTTGGAATGGGATCCTGCCTGCCTGGATTACACCAGTAACCGGCGGGCGGTATCGACCTTGAGTCGTTGGCAGGTCAGACAGCCGGTTTATCGAAGCTCGGTCGGACGCTGGCGCCGCTATGAAAATCATCTCGGTGCGTTTGGTTAGTTATTCCTTCCAGGTCAAAAAAGCGCATTGTTTGTTTCGATAATTTCTCTCAACGGTTGCAACTGCCGTTCGTAATTGCGCCAACGGCCGACCGAGCTTTGATATATCTCCTGGTGGACCTGGACCTGGCTTGCGGTTGTCACTTGCCTGGGATTGTCGTGGAAAGAGAGACAAGCGTCGTCCCATTCCAGGCGCAGAAATTCGACCAGTTTCCTGGCCTCGCCGGCGACATCGGCGACAAGGTCCTCGTAAGCGACTTCATGAATGTCCGTTATCTGTTCACGCCAATGGCCCATGAGTTGCCGATACAACAACCAGGTGTTGCCCAGGTCATTGAAGTCATGGGTAAAACCTCGATCATTTTTGAACGCGTTAAAGTAGCAAGACCACAGAGTATCCAGCGGGTCGCGGACACAATGAATAATCCGGATATTTTTCAGCATCAGACCGGCGGCGCCAAGCTCGAGATAGTTGAACAATTGTTTGTCCACGATGCGGCTTGCGCCTTCATCGCGCTGGCGCAAGCTGTGGGCATAGCTTTCGCCTGCCATCAACCAGCCATGCGCCGGCATCATCGAAGCTGCCGCCGGCAGAGACTCTCCATTTTTTAGGTGCTGGTCTGCCGCCCTTGAGAGGCAGTGTTGCAAATCCATGATTTCACCCGCGCCAAATACAGCAGGGTGACTGGCGAGAATCTGTTCGACCAGGGTCGAGCCGGATCGCGGCATGCCAACGATTAGCACCGGCCATGAGGCCTGGTAACCGGAGTGCTGCATTTTTTCCCGCAGGTCTGCTGGGTAAAATCGAATCCGGTCCGCGACCAGGGAGCGTTCGCCAGCGAGATCGAACCTGGATGTCGTTTTTCGTGCCTCGTTGGCAGCCTGAATCCAAAAGAAGGCCTGATCAAAGTCACCGAGCTGGTCGAGGGCACGGCCGAGCGCGAAGCAAAGGCGACTGTAATCCTTGGCGGAAAAGCCCGCCCGACTGGCCACCAGCGAGCGTAGCTGACGAACATGCGGGTCGTCGCGGCCCTGATAGCGTCTAATCGTCGCCAGCAGGTAGTGAGCAGTAGCCAGTCGGGGCTCCAGGCCGACCGCGCGCAGCAGCAGGTCTTCAGCTTCCTCAGTATTGCCATGACTAACAAGACTGGCGGCCAGGCCATGCATGGCAGCCGCATTATCGGCGTCAAGGACGAGGACTGCACGATATTCCCGGATGCCTTTTTCGAGCAGACTCATTCGCTCATAGATGCGGGCAAGAACCAGCCGATAAACGGGGTTTCCCGGGTTAAGTTCGGTGCAGCGTTCCAGGGCAGCTGCAGATTCACTGCTCATGCTCGCAGCGGAGAACAAGCGGGCGATGGCGAAAATCGCCTCGTGGTCATCGCTTTCGAGGACGGTCCTGGCGGTGTCTGCCGCTTTCCGTCCCTGCCCCTGCTCCAGGTACTGGCGAACTTGTTTCAACGTATCGTTGAACGGCTTGTATGGCGTCACGCTCATCCCCGAAAGCTATCCTGCATGTTCCTTCGGGGGTCGCGAAAGATGCTGATACATACGCTTAGCTTGTTTTGACCATGCAGTTAAAGGCGACAACGATGCGCTCTCTTTGCCCCATATAGGTGAATATCTCGTGGTCGACATAGGCTGGGAATATCAGCAAGCGTCCAGCCTCATGATTGATTTCGTAGCCACCAAACCGGGCTGGCAATTGCAGGCGATTGTTTCCGGCATCGCGATACTGATCTGCGAGACCCCGCGCATCATGAAAACGCACTGCACCGCTGTGAGGATGCTCCCGCGGCGAATCGCCGGGGTCCACGCAAAAGATCCCCGACCAGCTCGCGTTCTGATGGTGGTGCAATGCCTGGAAACCACCATGTTTCGTAATGTGAAACCAGGCGTGATAATCGAAAACCAGTTTCGAAAATTCGTCCTCCGAGTAATCAGACAATTCAAAAATCGTTTTGGCCAGCGCACGATGGCAAAATCCGGCAAGTTCTTTTACCGGCTCTTCCTGCCAGTGAAAGAGGTCGAATTTGCTCTCAAACAGGTCACCAAACTGAGTGTCACGTGAGATTTCATTACGGACATCCTGGTTTTCCTTCGCTTTTTTCAGGAACAGGGTTCTTAGTTGTTCGCACAATCCTTCGTGGTCATCCATTCTGAATTCGATTAGCGGGACTGAGAAAAGGTATCCGATTTTCATAGCATTTTCCTGTGAATGTGGTTGCGGGCAATCAGCAATCACAGCGGATCACAATACGATCCACGTCAGTAGTCTTCTTTGATTGCGTTTATCAATGGAGCAAGGTGTTTCTCATAGCGACGCCAGCGCTCCAATGATGTCTTGTAGACTGGCTGCCTGACCTGCGCCAGGCTCGAAGTGCTGACGCGGCGCTTGTTTTTATAAAACTCGAGACAGGAGTCGTCCCAGCCCAGACCGAGGTGCTCTATCAGTTTTCTCGCCTGCCCCTCGGTATCTTCGACCAGGTCTTCGTATACGATATCCAGTATTCGTCCTGGCATGACCTTGTGCCAATGCGCCATTAGATCCTGGTAGGTGCGATACGTGCCGCCCAGCATATGCAAGTCCCGGGTAAAGCCCCGGTCACCGCCAAACGAGGTCATGAAACAGGAAACACAGGTGTCCAGAGGGTTGCGCCGGCAGTGAATAATTCTCGCGTTGGGCAACATCAGCTGAATGATTCCTGCGAGCGTATAATTGAACGGCAGCTTGTCGGTAATCCGCAACGCATCCCACGAGCGCTGAGTAATCGTTTTGACGTATTGGTGGCCGATGAATCCCCATGCCTCCGGTCTGACCTGACCGATGTTATCCGGTAGTTGCGCGCCCGGGGGCAAGAAACTGGCGATCTGCTCGGCTGTGCGCCACAGGTCGTTCAGTTCACCGGCGCCATGGACTTGTGGGTGGCTGGCAATAATCTGCTCAACCAGAGTCGTCCCGGAACGCGGCATCCCGATGATAAAGACCGGTTTCTCGGATGGGTCACCACAGCCCTTGAATGTTTCAAACAGCTCTGGCGTAAACGCGTTGATAATTCTCCTGGTGTTGGTGCGCTCGGCTTCCAGCTTGAACGCCATGCCCTGACGACGCTGGAGATTGCCTTCTGCGAAATGTCGGAATGCCTCGTCATAATCCTCGCTGTTGTTGCAGACGCGTCCGAGGGCGAAATGCAGGTTTCCTGATTCCTGGTCAGAGAGATCGGTGCGCTTCAGGGCCGCCCGCATTTTTTCGACCAGGCCCTCTTGTTTCTCAAATCCGGAAATCAGCGAAATTCCGTAATACGCCGATCCCAGGGTCGCCGGATTGTCCACTGCACGCAGGAACGCCTCCTGCGCCTTTTCGAAATCACCCAGGTCTGACAAGGCGGCACCCAGTTGGGTATATGTCTGCTCATTATCCAGCCCGAGATCGATGGCTTTGTACAGTTCTGCCGCGCTCTCTTCCTGCCATTGCATTGAGTGTAGAACTTCGGATAACTCGGCATGATATTGCGCATTGTCAGGCGCCAGCGTTATTGCGCGATAGAAATAATCGGCAGCATCGCTCATCCGGCCATCCGTATAGGCTATGCGCGCCAGTATATGCAATGCTCGATGTTCATTCGGATTGGCTTCGAGAATCATGCTGGCTACTTCGTCCGCCTGGGCTCTATCCCCCTCGGCAAACAACTGCTGTGCCTTGGTCAGCCTATGTGCCACTTCATTGTTCGATATCCTGGGAAATAGCGATCCTGCGGGTATCGCGGTGACATCGAAAGCGATACTGATGCGCGGTTGATCGCCGGCAAATGGCACGGTGTGATGATAAAAATACGATGGGAACAGATACATCCGTCCGGGAGCAGGCTCCAGGTACTTAACCGGCATTGGCAGATCTTTCTGCAGGTGGTCGGGCGCGCTGCCAACCCCTATCCAGCCGGCGTTTTCCTGATTGCTGGTCTGTTCCGGAACCTGCGCGTAATAAACGCCACTCAGCCATGCGGCTGGATGAATATGGGGAAGCTGATGCCCCCCCCGATTTAGAATCGTTACCCAGGCGGTCAAACGCCAGTGCTCCGGCTTGTGAGACAAAAACGGATGATCGGTAGCGTCTGGAATTCGGGCAATATAGTCAGCAACGGCAGCACGGATCTGTTGTTCCAGATAGGCAATCGGACCTTTGGGCTCAACCAGCAACTCGCCGCTTTGCCGGCCTTTCTTCGTTGATTTGCTGGTCGGTTCGAAAACCAGGCTGGGGTGGCTGAGCGTGTGCCGGGCCAACTCCGTATTGAAATATTCCAGGGCATTCTTTTTGTCGTTACGAATTTCCGTCAATTTCATCGGTGGCGGCTCAATATCGATCGCCTTTACCAGAGAAAAATCCAGCAGGCGGTCTCTTTCCTCGTTCCTGCCGAGTTCGTTGCAGGCAATTGCAAGCAGGGCCAGCGAAGCCTGGTTCTTGCTATCGAGTTGCAATGACTTGCGCGCCGCATCGAGCGCTTCCTCCGGCTCGCCCTTTTCCAGCAAGGTCTCGGTGAGGTTCGCCCATGCCGTCGATAAGTTCGGGTTTAGCTCGATCGCGCGGCGGTACTTTTGCTCTGCTTCCGATAGATTTCCCGCTGCGTGCAAAGCCATGCCGAGATTTGACAGCATGTCCGGCTGGTCGGGTTCTATTTCCAGAGCCCTCTGCAAACTCTCGATGGCCTCCTGTGATTTTCCCAGTGCGGTAAGCGCCGTTCCAAGGTTGGAATAAACCTCCGCGGAGTCCGCTTGCAGTGCAAGCGCATTGCGGTATTCGCTGACGGCCTCTTCGAAGCGGCCGGCCAGCCGGTAATCATTGGCCAGGCTGAAACGAGACGCGAAAGATTTCGGATTGAGGTGCAGGGCGCGCAGGTTGCATTGTATGGCGGCGTCGTATTTCTTCAGTGATTCATAAACGACGCCGAGATTGTGGTAATA
Source organism: Gammaproteobacteria bacterium (assembly GCA_027297845.1). GTDB lineage: Bacteria > Pseudomonadota > Gammaproteobacteria > Steroidobacterales > MnTg04 > MnTg04. Next base: position 7,464 of record JAPUHG010000209.1, read on the forward strand.
GTCGGGATTATGTGGATTGATCTTTACTGCCCTGCGGATCAGGTCGATGGCGGCTGCGCTGCGGCCACCTTGCTGTGCGATCAGACCGAGCAAGTGCAGCGCATCCGGTTGATTTGGCTCGGCCTGGAGCACTTGCCGGTAAATGGATTCGGCGCCGGCATAATCCTGTGCGTTCTGACGGCGCATGCCATCCTTTAACTTGCTGACCAGGAATTCGGCCAGGGCAGGATCTTGCTGCGGTGTGGTGTTCTCTCGCAAAACTAAACCCTTTTCGGATTTGAGGTGTTCATTGTTTTTCGTTCCAGGCCTTGATGAGCAATTGTTCGAAATTCGCGGCAAAATCTGCACACGACAACAAAGGGTTGCGATTTTTGCCTGCGGGCCGGATTACTTCCCGGGCCTCTCGCAACCTGTCATCGTCGCGCGCCAGCGCTACAGCGGTCTGAATATATGCCTGGGTATTGCTTACTGTCATCTGCTCCAGGCCCAGGGACAGATTCAACGATGCGCCCATCCGCGAGAGCATTCTGTCCCCGGCGATACTCAGCACCGGGACGCCCGCGCTCAAAGAACATACCGCAGTCGCACCGGCATTATAATTGATTGTATCCAGAAACAGGTCGGCCAGCGGCATGCGGGCCATGTGCTGGTCCATCGGCAGCCATGGCGCAAAAATCAATCGATCCGGGTCAATTTTTTGCTCTATCGCCCGCTGGTGCAGGCCCTTTTCAAAGTCTTTATGACCTGCCGTATACAACCATAATACGGAACCCTCCTGCTGGCGGAGTATTTCCATCCAGGCGTCGAAATCCTCGGGACGAATCTTGAACGAGTTGTTGAAGCACGCAAACACAAATTGATCTGCTGGCAGACCTGCTCGTTGCCTGGTTATCAGCGGTGTTGCCAGCGGGATTTGCGCTGTCGGTGTAAATGGCCCGGGCAAATGCAGGATCGTTTCGCAATAAGCCGATTGCTCGGTCGCCGGCAGTAAGCTCTGGTCTGCGATCAGCCCATCAACAAAATCTGCCCCCAGCGTATTCAAATAGCCAAGCCAGGACAGTATTAATGGCGCTGGTCGGCGGGCCAGGATGCCCGGTCTGCCGCCACGCGAGTAGCCGGCCAAATCGATCAGGATTTGTACGCCATCATGCGCGATCAGTTGAGCCGCCTGCAAATTGTTCAATTTGTTTAGCGGACGGTAAAGATCGACCTGGGTCCTGAACCTATCCGCTACGGCTCCCTTGGCAGGGCTCAGATCGTTGACAATTACGCTGAATTTATCGCGGTCATGCTGAGCGAAAAAATCGGAGAGGAGAAAGCCTACCGCATGTGCCTGGAAATCCGCCGACAGGTAGCCGATGACTATCCTGCCATCATCAGCGGACCTACCCGGATTCAGTTTCTCGGTGTTGGCAGACAGTTGGCTGGCATAGTAGCCGGCCGCCCGCCGATGCAATTCCTGACTGCCAGGCAAATAGTTAAGGATGCCCGGTGCATGGCGGGTCTCATCGCCACGGCCAAGGTGCGATTCGAATTGTTGTTGGTAATATTCAGACCAGCGAGGTAAATCCCGCCAGGCCGCTGCCAGCAGGCAGAGGCGCACCGCTTGCTCCCCAACAAGCAAACTGCCGCCGTTCTTGAGCGCCGGGCCAAGTGTTTCCAGGGCTTGTCGATAAAGGCCCTGAATTTCAAGTGCCCGGGAAACCTGCAGAAGATTTTGATGCGGATCGATGGTTTGGTCCTTGTTGCCAGAAGGCCGTGGGCCGGGCCGAAAGACTATTATGCCTGTCCGGAGCACTTACTCGCACTTTCTCTTTCTCAAGGCAAAAAAATGGCCCGGTTTCCCGGGCCAGCTTTCGCTTTTCAGCAAACCACTAAAGTACAGCGGTTTTCGTTCTTACAGATCCTGCGTGTAACGTACATAAGGCACTCGGCCATATATGTCATGCAGCTGGTTGCTGTAGAACGGACTGCCCAGCTGCGTGTTTATTGGTGGATCCTTATCGAACAGGTTCCGCGCGCCGACAGTCAAACGACCATTCCACGGCGTGGCCCAGTTCAGCTGGAGATCCCAGGTAGTCGAGGCATCGATCGTCACGCTACCCAAGATTGTGGTTTCGTAATCAGAAACGTAATTTCCTATCAGAGTCGCCGAATAGTCGGACAGCGACCAGTTCAGGTTCCACTGCAGCCGATCCTCTGGTGCGAAAATTTCACTCAGGAAGCCAAGGCCATCATTGGCGTTAAAAACGTAGTTATTGACATGGCTCCAGTTGAGCTGCGTCGTGAAGTCGCCCGCGCCACC
>JAPUHG010000021.1 GCA_027297845.1 Gammaproteobacteria bacterium
CCGATATCGCAATCAAGGCGGCGCAGACCGGTCACCTGGTCTTGTCCACATTGCATACCAACGACGCGCCGAACACCCTGACCCGAATGGTCGACATGGGCGTCAAACCCTACGCGATCGCGAGCTCGATCAGCCTGATAATCGCGCTGCGCGTGGCCAGGCTTCTTTGCAATGACTGCAAGGAGCCGCGGGAAATTCACTCTGAGGCATTGCTGAAGGAAGGCTTCACTCGCGAGGATATAAAGAGTGGACTGACCATCTATGGACCAACCGGTTGTGCACGTTGCGTCGAGGGCTACAAGGGCCGGACGGGCATATACCAGGTCATGCCGGTGACCCACGAGATAGGGCAGATTATTCTGGCGGGCGGTAACGCAACCCAGGTAGCCGACCAGGCCGCTGCCGAGGGCGTCTGGGATCTTCGCCGTTCGGCATTGGAGAAAGCCAAACAGGGCATTACCGGGCTGGAAGAAATCAACCGGATCACGATAGATTAGGCAGTGAGAACCAGGCACCTTAAGGAACAGAGGATCAGCTAGCCATGGCACAAGCAGCAATTAAACAAATCCCTTATACCTGGGAAGGAACGGATCGCAAGGGTAAGCGTATCAAGGGCAAGACTATAGCCAGCAGTGAAGCCGCGCTGCGCTCATCTTTGCGCCGCCAGGGCCTGGTGCCGATCAAGGTGCGCAAGGAATCGAGCCTGTTTTCCTCACAGGGCAGGGTCACGCCAGCGGATATCGCTATTTTCAGCCGTCAGCTGGCGACCATGCTGACAGCGGGCATACCGCTGGTGCAGGCATTCGAAATAGTCGCTGCCGGTCACGATGTCCCGGCTGTGCGGAAACTGATTCTGAACATCAAGGTCGATGTCGAAGGCGGCACGACGCTGGCAAACGCGCTGGCAAAACATCCGCTTTATTTTGATGATCTTTTCGTCAACCTGGTCGAAGCTGGTGAGCAGGCCGGCGCGCTGGAATCGTTGCTGGACAAGATTGCCACCTACAAGGAAAAAACCGAGGCGCTCAAGAAAAAGATCAAAAAAGCGCTGACCTATCCGGCGGCGGTCCTGGTTGTGGCCTTGATCGTCACCATCATTTTATTGGTATTTGTGATCCCGCAGTTTGAAGATTTGTTCAAGGGTTTTGGCGCCGATCTGCCGGGTTTTACGCAAATGGTTATCAACTTGTCTGAATTCGTACAGGCCAAGGGCTGGTTTATGGCCATGGTTGCCGGTGGCAGCATGTATGGATTCCTGGAAGCGAAAAAGCGCTCGCGCAAAATGCGTCACATCCTTGACAGGATGTCCCTGAAAATGCCAATTATCGGCACGATCCTGAACAAGGCGGCGATCGCCCGTTTCGCACGAACCTTATCGACCATGTTCAATGCTGGTGTGCCGCTGGTCGAAGCACTTCAGTCGGTTGCCGGCGCCACTGGCAACATAGTCTATGAAATCGCGGTCTTGGAGATACGTGAGGAAGTCGCCACCGGACAGCGCCTGGCGGCTGCCATGGAGAATCGTGGTCTGTTTCCCAACATGGTTATCCAGATGATCGCGGTTGGCGAGGAGTCGGGCGCGCTGGATGACATGGCCTCGAAGGTTGCGGACTTTTATGAAGAGGAAGTCGATAACGCAGTGGACAGCATGAGCAGTTTGCTCGAACCCATGATCATGGCCATCCTCGGTGTGTTGGTTGGCGGACTGGTTATCGCCATGTACCTGCCAATTTTCAAGATGGGTGCGGTCATCTGATTCGACCGGCTTCCCCTGGTTTCCCGTATTGCAATACGAGACCGCTGGTGAAGATGAAAACGCCGCACGCGATGCGGCGTTTTTTTGTTTGGCTAATGGGCAAACCTGGAAGAATGTGACAGGACTATGGATGTAATCAACTTTATTGCCGGCGAACCATCGTTTTACCTGATCCTGGCTTTCATCACCGGCCTGATGGTGGGCAGTTTTCTGAATGTCGTTATCTATCGCGTGCCGCTGATGCTGGAACGAGAGTGGAAAGAACAATGTGCGGAGCTAATGGACCTGGAGCCCGTGGAGGAAAAGGCCAGGTTCAATCTGCTGACACCACGCTCCGCCTGCCCTTCCTGTGGCCATCGAATAACCACTCTGCAGAACATCCCGGTTTTGAGTTATCTGTTGCTGCGCGGAAAATGTGCTGCCTGTGCCACGAGGATTTCTTCCCGCTACCCGCTGATTGAATTGCTGACCGGCATTGTCTCGGTTCTTGTCGCCTGGCGTTTTGGCTTTACGCTGGAGGCTCTCGCGGCGTTGTTTCTGAGTTGGACCCTGATTGCGTTGAGCGGCATCGATTTCGACCACAAGCTGTTGCCCGATTCCCTGACCTTGCTGTTGCTATGGGTGGGGCTGCTGATCAGCCTTGCCAGCAAGCTGGTCTCTGCAGAAACTCTTTTTATCAGTCCCGCTGAAAGCATTGCGGGTGCCGTGATCGGTTACCTGGCATTATGGTCTGTATACCAGGTCTTTCTTTTGATCACCGGTAAGGAAGGCATGGGCTTTGGCGATTTCAAGCTCCTCGCCGCATTAGGTGCCTGGCTTGGCTATCAACAGTTGCCGCTAATCATATTTTTCTCCGCCCTGGCTGGGGCGCTGGCTGGAATCGTCATGATTATTACGCTAGGCCGCGACCGCCAGATACCTATACCCTATGGCCCTTACCTGGCAGCCGCGGGCTGGGTGGCACTGATGTGGGGCAGTAACATCAGCGCTTTTTATTTTCATATGAGCGGTCTTGGCTAATATTGAGGAATGCTCCGGCTGTGCGACAATAAAACAACGTGAATACAGGCGACCTGATGAACGAAAATAACCAACGCCACGTTGCACTGAGTTTGTTCAGAGTCGGTCTGACTGGCGGAATCGCCTGTGGCAAGACCACCATCGCCGACATGTTCGCAGTCCTGGGCGCCCACATTATCGATACCGATGAGCTTGCTCGCGAGGTGGTTGAGCCTGGTCAGCCCGCCCTGGAGTCAATAATCGAGCATTTCGGCAGTTCGATTCTTGACGATAATGGCCAACTCGACCGCCGTGCATTAAGACGCCTGGTGTTCTCGGATTCGGAGCAAAGGCATTTGCTGGAACAAATTATCCACCCTGCCATCAGGGAGAGAATGATCGAATCCAGCGCCATCATCCGCGGACCCTATCAGATCATGGTTATCCCGCTACTGGTAGAAAGTCACAGCGCTGGTCATGTCGACCGGGTCCTGGTCGTGGATTGCGACGAGGAAGTGCAAATTCGACGCCTGGCGAGCCGCGACGGTGAATCCAGAGAGAATGCCGAAGAAATGCTGGCGGCCCAGATCTCACGTCAGGAACGACTGGACCACGCAGACGATATTATCGATGGGGGTGGCACCCTGGAAGCACTGCAACAAAGGGTAAAAGAACTCGATCGATACTATCGCGAACTGGCGACAAGTTTGCTGCATCCGGGCCCGTAGTGGAGAATATG
>JAPUHG010000210.1 GCA_027297845.1 Gammaproteobacteria bacterium
CAGAACAGGACCGGCAAACAGTATCGCCGTTCTCATTGATTGCCCTGGCCATGAGCGCTGGTTTTGCCCTGCGTGGTGGTCTCTCGCTCAGACGACGGAATAACCGCCGCAATCCCGCGCAACAATTTTTCCGCTGGCGAAGCTGAAAGTTTCAACTGCGCCGACGATTCGAAACTGTCCAGAATCTTGTCGCCCTGCTCCAGATTTATGAACCGCCCTCCGCTTTCGGTGGCGGCGACCGTGCAGGCATCCGGGCTACCGTTCAAAAACCGACCCTGTACATTCCCTGTGCCGCAAGAACTTCGATAATTTCGAAAATCGTTATCCGCATCCTGGCAGCTAAAAACGTATGCTGCCGAATCCGGCCAGGCTGCTTTGACGCTGGTTCGCAAGCGGTTTGCCAATTCCTCGGGTCCGGCAAGCGTATTGCTGCCATTGGAAAAAATCGCGCTCGCGGTATCGGTTTGTTGCATACCGCGTAGATTAAAGAAAATACTGTCTGGCCACTCGCTGGCCATCGTCTCTAATGCCAGTTGATATAAAAGAATCGTGCTGTGCGCTGCATCGGAAAGCCGTAACTGTAGCGAGCCGGTCCTGGCACAAACATAGTCTGCCCCACTGCATTGGCTGGCGGTTGACGAAGCACAGGCATGGGCGCCGGCTATTATCGCGGCGCGAGCTCCCAACCGGGTCAGGAACAAGCCGGCCTCCACATCCACGCCCTCTTCAAAAACCGGGTGTGGCGCGCCGGCAATCAGCTCTCTTGTGGCTTGCATATTGACGATTATCGTCGGCCCAATGCCCGGATACTGGCTATCGACCAGCGCGGTGAATCGCGACTCGCCAAATTTGAATACAGTGACCCGGTAACCGGCCAGTTCTGCCGCCGCGGCCGCAAGACTCAGATCATCGGTGATCAGAGCCTCAAGAGCAGTCTGGAATGCGGCGGCCTTTTCAATCGAAGGAGTCAGCTTGTCCGCACCGATCTCCAGCGCGTGTGGCAGGCGGTCTATCCAGCGCAATAAAACTGATTCGGCATTCTCCCTTGCGGTTGCCGGCTGGTCGTCGATGACTGGAGTATCCTGTATGGCGGTACAGGCACAGATCGTCAAAGTGATTGCAATTGTCGCAAAAATCCGCATCAGACCATTTTAATATAACGGGAAAAAAACTGTGTGGTGCAGCGTAGCAAACACCCTTTGCTCCACGTGCCGGTATATTAAACAGCGCTGCAAAGAAAAGCCTTCCGGATACTATTTTTCCAGCACATACAATTGCCACAGGTCCTTGCGATCCATGTGCAAAAAAGGTCTCATCGCCATGCGCCCGGTTTTGCCAATACTCTTTTCCAGGAACCTCATTTCCGCAAACTTCGCTCGCGTTCTTTCTCCGACCGGTTCGTCAAAACCATTCTCGCGCATCATTAGCACGCCTTTCGCTCGCAAAGCGAGTTCCGTGTACAAACGCAGATAGCAAAGCATATCGACGACGACGGGTCCCTTGAACTTCTTGGTCAGCTCGCCCAGGTACCTGCCGATTGAAGACTCCGCAAACTCACTCGAATTGATTTGTTCGAGCAAGTCGGCATCCGCATCGAAATCCAGTTGCAGCCAGTCATGCATCGCTTGCGAACTATGCAGGTAAATCACATATAGCACGGGTGGCAACACCAGCAATATCAGCGTCGTCGATTGTATCGGGGAAATCAGGAAATGGTTGTATAAGGAATGTAGTGCGATCGCGAGCGCGAGCCCCGGCAAAAACATCAGAGGATTGATGCCGATATTTCTTTCGGTCAACGCCTGGGTAAGAATTGCGAAAATCGCGGTGGCACCACCATGCATGATCGCCGTCCCGAAACCGCGGACGATCCAGACACCAATATTCGCATGATCCAGGGTCTGCAAAAAATAAAGATTCTCGACCACCGCAAACCCGGCACCAACCGCAAAACCAAAAATTGCCGCGTCTACCAGAAACCCTATGCGATTGGTCCTTAATAAAACGACAATCACCGAGGCTTTCAAGATTTCCTCGATCGGGGGGGCAACATAGCGGGTGTAAATACTCCAGTCGATCTGCGTGTAATCCAAAACCGCGCCACTGATAAAATAAGTCAGGATCACAAGCAAACCACCGACCCCGATCACGCCAATGATCGCGCGCATGGACACCAGCTTGTAGCTGTCCATATAAAGCAACGTAACCAGGAAAATAATTACCGGGAGTAGCCCAATCGGCGCGACAACAAACAGGTTTTGGGTCATACACTCTCTTCTGCAAGTATGCGGTAACTATTTTCGCTGTTACCTTACTAGCAGGCGTTTCAGAGCACGTCAAATGCGAGCAATTTCAGCGAGACCATCCACTCGTCACTCAGCTTGTTTCCACTCTCGTAGCCTTGCGCATAACCCACCGATAAAGTCATGTCCAATCGTTGAGCGAACGTGAACTGGAAATCCAGCTGTGCTCCCAGGGTGGTCACGGTTCTTTCGACGACATTGTTACCCGGATCCGTAACCAGGACGCCATAAAACACGGCGGGGCGCGCATAGGCCAGGAAGAAACCGGGCGTTCCCATGTTTCTGAATCGTATCGGCGGCAGGTTCCACTCGAACAAGGAGCGGACGAAGGTCTGGCCACTCAATTCGTCAATTTTGAAACCCGGGAAAGAATAGTACTCCCGGTATCTTTTGACGTTTCCGTCATCGACGTCGTTGTTGCCAAATCCGCCAAAATAGAAATTGGCAAGCGGGTCCAGTCTATCGCCATCAGCTCCACCGGCCGAACTTCTCAGCCAGATGGATGAGTGGGAAATCGGCAAGGCGATACCAAAATCAAAATCGGCCCGCCACTTCGGTACCGTTTCACTGTTGGCATGATCGCCGGTAACAACCATTTCCCAGGAGTAGCCCTTTTCCTGATCGACACCACCTAACGAAGAGCGCGTGTTCTTATAGCTCAGCATCAGGCCGCCGCTCAACAACTCGTCGAAAGGCGCGGCGATGTTCTGGAATTCAGGCAAGGTATCCAGGTTCGTGTAATAGCCAAACTCGGCCGTATAATCGAGCCGGCGCGGAGCATCGTAGATCAGTGCCTTTTCATAGCCCACCGTATATGCGTTGCCCTTACGGCTTCTTTTTGTCGGCCCGAAAAGATCGTAGAAATCAGCGCCGTTGTACTTGTATCCGAGACGCCAGTTGATCGCGCGGTAATCGATGTTGACGTGAGCACGCTCATTCGTTGGCAAGTCAGTATCCGTATTATAGGATGCGGTAATCCCCAGGTGACGAAACGCCATCGTGTCCTCGATATTGAAATGCCAGCCGACCGCCGTGGAATCCCTGTAACCTTCAACAACCGGATAGGCAGACTGCAGGCGCATTTCGCGGCCCGGCCTGTACTTGTCATTGGTGTGCTTAATATCTTCAAAGGCAACATCGCCAAGAGTAGACGAAATCTCCCACTGCTTGATCTGCGGGTGTTTTTTTACCAGCTCGGCTCCCAGGAACCGTACCGAACTGGCATCTTTCACGGGTATAGGATCTATGATGACAGGCACGAAACCCTGCCCGGTATACTCGAAAACGATCAGCGACCCGTCCTCCAGTGGTATGGGCCGGAAGAACCCGGTAGCCGTGTTACTGACCGCCTCCAGTTCACCGGTAGCGACCTCGTAGCGGAAAATATTAGACACGCCGGTGTAATAGGAACTGCCATACAAAAACCGGCCATCGGGTGAAAAGACAAAGCCTTCGGGCACTGCCGTACCGAAAAAATCCAACTCGATGACGGGCTCTATGTTGCCAGCCAGGAGTTTGTCAATCGAAAATACGCGCAGCAGCTGCGTCCCATCGATGGTCCCCATCGATGTGGAAAGTAGCGTGCCGTCAGGAGAGATGTCCATGTCATAAAGCACATCCCCGTACGGCCAGGTATGAACCTGGTTCCAGCTCGTATGAGGAGACGGGATGCGGACGATGGTTGCGTAGCCGTTCAAATGCCGAATTCCCCAGATCGATCGATCGGATGGATTGACCACCAACTCCCCGATGCGCGCGTCCCTGATCAGCATTTTTGTTTCGCCGCTGTCCGCATCGATCTTCATCAGATCCCGAAATGCGTGATTGTCCGCGGTATAAAAATAAGTGTTGCTCTGCCGGTCATGAGCCAAGGCAGTTACCCGATAGAGCATTGGTCCCTTGATATCGGCAAGGTGTTCGATATTGCCATCGTCCAGCGACATTCTGCCGATATGAGCAACCTTACCCGGGTAACGAAAGGCGCCCACCATTTCTTTCTTTTCGAGATCGACAAAACTTCTCGATATCGATCCCAGGGCCCTGTCGGCCAGGGGCCGGGTCGAAGTAATCGGGAATTCCTCAATCGCGGCCAGGTTCTCGGTCTGAAACTGATGTTCCCAGACTATCCAGTCTTGCCAGACCTCTTCCAGTTTTTTGCCAAACACATATTTGAACTGATTGGCGTAATAACGTTTTGAGCCCTCGCCCCGTTGCAGCCACTGAACAACCATTTCGGGTGAGTAGGCCCAACCGAGATAACAGAAAAAACGGGTCCCATACAGGTAGGCGTTGACGCCGACCTGAAAATCGATGTGGGTACCTATGGAAACAAGACCCAGCGGACTATAAAAGTGCGCGTCATCCCGGACCATGGAACGAAAGACCATTTCGTCGTAGGCGCCCTGGGCACGACCGAGACCACCGGACATCCAGGTTTCCATGAAAACCGCACTACCTTCAAGATACCAGCGCGGCACGGATACCCTCGGCGTTACCAGGTAGGAATAAAGTATGGTCTCGGGGTGATTTTCATCAACAGTCGGCTTGCCCGCGAAAAACGTGCGCCAGGCACGGTCTGTCCTGCTCGATGCGTCCATGGTCGCGACGTGGGTTAATTCATGATTCATCAACATGAAAATGCGTTCACTCGCGGTAAACGTCTCGAAAGTCCGGCTTAGCGGTGCGACATCGATGATCATCGCGTTATTGGGTGCAGCCCTTGCGGCGGCATTACCGTAATCGGAAAAATCCTATAGCAGTACAGTGGTTCTGTCGTACGGCTCCCAGCCAAGAATTTCCCGCTGGTACTTCAGCGAATTATAAAAACTAACGGTCACATGAGGGACCAGGTAGGTCTGTGGCGGATCGAAATACAATAACTGGAGGTCGTCGCTCTCCAGCCTGTCCATCTCAAAAATCTTCGAGAAATCATTTTGTGCCGACGCGGCTTGAGAGATCAGCAACAAACACAATACTGCTTTCACCTTACCCATAGACCTGTCCTGGCTTGTGGCGTTGCTTCAAGAATAGTACGAAGCTGACCAGACTGCATAAGATAAAAGAAAAGGCCGCCTGCATAACAGACGGCCTTTCCTCAATCGCTTGCCTGATTCGCCTTAACTCGGCTTATTAGTTCCGCTCCATTGCTCTGGCGAATCCGGGATTGCTCAGCATTGCTGAGAAAGCCGGGCTGCTTGCCAGCGCCATGAAGGCCGGGCTGTTAGCCAGCGCCGTAAAGGCCTGCGGATTGCGTGCCAGCGCGGCAAAAGCCTGCGGATTCTGTGCCAGGGCGCTAAAGGCCTGCGGGCTGCTTGCCATGGCGGCAAAGGCCTGCGGATTCTGCGCCAGGGCAGTAAAAGCCTGCGGGCTTTGTGCCAGGGCGGTAAAGGCCTGTGCGCTGCTACCTAAGGCTGTGAAAGCCTGCGGATACTGCGCCATTGCTTCGAACGCCTGTGGGCTGCTTGCCAGTGCAGTAAACGCCTGCGGGCTTTGCGCCATTATTGAGAACGCCTGCGGTGCGCTCGCCATCGCGGCAAAGGCCTGCGGGTACTGTGCCAGCGCTGTGAACGCCTGCGGGCTTTGCGCCAGGACGCTAAAGGCCTGCGGGCTTTGTGCCATCGCGGCAAAGGCCTGCGGGTACTGCGCCAACGCTGTGAACGCCTGCGGGTACTGTGCCATGGCTGCAAAAGCCTGCGGATTCTGCGCCATTACCGAGAGCGCTTGTGGTGCGCTCGCCAGGGCGGCAAACGCCTGCGGGTTCTGCGCCATTACAGAGAACGCCTGTGGTGCGCTCGCCAAGGCCGCAAACGCCTGCGGATTTTGCGCCAGGGCAGTAAATGCCTGTGGTGCGCTCGCCATGGCGGCAAAGGACTGCGGGTCGTTAGCGGCGGCGGCAAAGGCCTGCGGGTCATTGGCAAACGCGGCAAAGGCCTGTGGGTCGTTCGCCATTACCGAGAATGCCTTCGGGGACTGTGCCATCGCGGCGAAGGCCTGCGGGTATTGCGCCATTGCGGCAAAGGCCTGCGGGCTGGTCGCCATCGCGGCGAAAGCCTGCGGGCTGCTGGCCATCGCTTCAAAGGCCTGCACGCTCTGACCCAGCGCAGCGAATGCCTGCGGGTTCTGTGCCAGGGCGCTAAAGGCCTGCGGGCTGCTTGCCATGGCGGCAAAGGCCTGCGGGTACTGCGCCAGGGCAGTGAATGCCTGCGGGTTCTGCGCCATCACGGAGAACGCCTGGGCGTCGAGCGCCATCGCGCTAAATGCCTCCGGTGCGCTCGCCATCGCGGCAAAGGCCTGCGGGTACTGTGCCATCACGGCAAA
>JAPUHG010000211.1 GCA_027297845.1 Gammaproteobacteria bacterium
GCCAACGTCATCCTGAATACTGCGTTTGGCGAACCGACCATCGCCGTCGATACACATATCTTCAGGGTTGCCAATCGCACCGGCATTGCACCGGGGAAAACACCATTGGAAGTTGAAAAACGACTGCTCAGGCTGGTCCCGGAGAAATTTCGCCAGCATGCGCACCACTGGCTGATCCTGCACGGTCGTTACATTTGCAAAGCACAACGCCCGCTTTGCCCGCAATGCCCGATCGCGGATCTTTGCGAGTACCGGAAAAAAACGAAAGCACTTCAACCGGCGAACAAAAAATAGGGGAGCTTGGATCCAATGTTCCCGCAAGACAGAACAGAACTTCGTGCCTATTATTTCTCGGCCTGGGAAAAATACCGGCAGAAACTGCCGATGGAACCGCTGGAAATCCAGATCACGGATGTCATCGCCATGCATCCTGAATATCACGCCATCGTTGAAAACCCTGAACCGGGCGAGCAGGATTTCCCGGTGGACGATGGCCAGACCAATCCGTTCCTGCACATGGGTCTGCACCTGGCGATCCGCGAACAACTGACCACCGACCGACCCACCGGGTTCGCGCAGCTTTATCAGAAGATTGCCCGCAAGGCCGGGGATCCCCACCAGGCCGAGCATCAAATCATGGAGCATCTGGCGGAATCGTTGTGGCTGTCGCAAAAACAGGGGCTGCCACCGGACGAGGCCGTTTATCTGGATCAGCTTCGCCGGCTGGCCGGGAACGCCTGATTCTCTTGCCGGTCAAACGGACCGGGCGTAAGCTGAAACAACGACACTGTAATATTTGCAGGCCAGCTACGGTCATTTCCTGATAACAGCGGGTTTAATCCGGAGAACTGAATGAGCGAAAGATATCCTGTAAAAGGAGCCGGCCTGGGCCTGCGGCGGGCATTGCTAAAATCGCTGAAGGACCAGGCTCCGGAACAGATCGGTTTCATGGAGGCCGTGCCGGAGAACTGGATCGGCGTCGGTGGCCGGCTCGGAAAACGATTCCGTGCGTTTACCGAGAGATACCCTTTCGTCGCCCACGGCCTGTCATTATCGATCGGTGGTGTTGAACCCATCGATGTTGAATTTGTAAAACAGGTACGAAGCTTTCTCGATCAGCACAACATCCGCGCCTATACCGATCACCTGACCTACTGCAGCGACGGCGGGCACCTTTATGACCTGATGCCGATTCCATTTACCTCTGACGCGGTTCGCCATGTCGCCGATAGAATTCGCCAGGTGGAGGACATACTGGAGCGACCATTTGCGATCGAAAACGCGTCTTACTACGCAGCGCCCGGCATGGAGATGACGGAAATAGAGTTCGTCAACGCGGTCCTCGAAGAGGCCGATTGCGGCCTGCTGCTCGATGTCAACAATATCTATGTCAACAGCATCAATCACCGCTATGACGCGGAAGAATTCCTGACTGCGTTACCAGCGGAGCGGGTCGTTTATTTTCATGTTGCCGGGCATTACGTCGAAGCAGAGGACTTGCGGGTCGACACGCATGCCGCACCTGTTATTGACCCGGTGTGGCAGCTTCTCGATAAAGCATACGAACATTGTGGCGTCGTACCGACTTTGCTCGAACGCGATTTCAATATTCCTCCGCTGGCGGATTTGCTCAGCGAAATGGATGTCATTATCGAACTGCAGAAAAAATGGTCGCAACCCGCGGCGCAAGTTTCGCATGGATAAGACATTGCCATTCCAGAAACTCCAGCACGAGTTCGCCGCGCATATACGCGACCCGGAAAGCCAGCCGGCGCCCGCTGGAATCGAAGACCGGCGGATGAAGATCTACCGGGACCTGTTTTTCAATAACCTGGTCAAGTTGCTGGCGGGAACCTTTCCGGTCTTGAGCAAGATCCTTGGCGACGAGCGTTGGCGGGTTCTGGTTCGCCAGTATTTCTCGACGCATCGCTCACAGACACCGTATTTTCTGGAGGTGCCAAAGGATTTTCTGGGCTACCTGCAAAACGAACATAAGGCAACCGGGGACGACCTGCCCTTTATGAACGAGCTGGCCCATTACGAATGGGTCGAGCTTGCCCTGCAGATTGATACTCGGGAATTTGACCTGAGCGACATTGATCCCGATGGCGATCTGAGCGCGGGCCGACCGGTGCTTTCACCGCTGGCCTGGGTGCTGGCTTACGCCTACCCGGTGCACCGCATTTCGCCGACAAACCAGCCGCAAAGCCCCGCAGAGCAAGGTACTTTCCTGGTCGTTTATCGGGACCGCGATGACAAGGTCGGCTTCATGGAAATCAACGCAGTCACCGCACGCCTGCTCGAATTGCTCCAGGACGATACCAACACCGGCACAGGCGGAGAACTCCTCGCACAAATCGCCGGCGAAATAAAGCACCCCGATCCACAGGTAGTCAGCGATGGCGGCGAGAACATACTCGCCGACCTTCACCACAAAGACATTATTCTTGGCACGAAAATCTGACGACCCATAGGGCCTTCAGGTTGGTGCAACAACCAAAACATTTTCCGGAACCAGGACCCGACTATGACTGCGATAATGAACTACGTCCGCAAATTCAATACCCAGCTGAAATGCATTACCAAACATCTAGATGGAGTGGCTTCGCTGGCGTTGCGTCTGATTCTTGGGCCGGTGTTGATCGTGTCGGGGTATGAGAAGCTCACCGGCAACAACTATTTCGGCGGCATGCTCGACAGCTTCCCTTTTCCTTTCAGTATTCTTCCGCCTGAGTTGAGCTGGCAGATGTCGATCTGGATCGAATTGATTGGCGGATTTTTATTGCTGGCGGGTCTGGCCGTACGCTGGATATCCCTGCCACTGATGGTCATGATGTTCGTCGCAGGTTATTCGGTCCATCTGAAAAATGGCTGGGCTGCGATCACGCCATCGCATCCGTCGCCGGTCTGCATAGAGGGTACCACCGAGCATGACGAAGCTGGCCCGTTCAAAAAGTTTGTCGAGTGCCTGAACACCAACGAGCGAACGATCGAAGCGTCCAAGCGGCTGGCAAAGGCTAAATCGATACTGCGCGAACATGGCAACTATCGGTGGCTGAACGGCAGCGGCTCGCTGGTCAAACTGAATAATGGCGTGGAATTTGCCGCGACTTACCTGATCATGCTGCTGGCCTTGCTGATTATCGGTGGTGGCCGCTATGTCAGCACGGATTACTGGCTGGCGAGGAAGTTTCGTATCGATTGACGTCGTGGCCGCAAAGCCATCGCACCTGCACTATCGTTTTTTCGGGCTAGCGCTTTTTCGGTAGGTAAAGATCGGTCAGCGTACCTTCAAAAGCTTCCGCGGCGAATGCGAGGGTCTCCGACAGCGTCGGGTGCGGATGAATGGTCAGTGCGATATCGGACGCGTCGCAACCCATCTCGATCGCCAACGCCATTTCGGCGATCAGATCACCCGCCTGCGGACCGACGATTCCGGCGCCAATCAACTGCCCACTGCCCTCGTCAAACAACAGTTTGCTGATCCCCTCGTTCCTGCCGAGCGCCAGCGACCGACCGCTGGCCGCCCACGGGAACACACCCTTGCCGTATGCCCTGCCCTGCGCCTTGAGTTCGGTTTCGGTTTCGCCGACCCAGGCGATTTCGGGATCGGTATAGGCCACCGAGGGAATAACCCTGGCGTCGAAGGATTTTTTTAATCCGCTGGCGACTTCCGCGGCGGTCTTCCCTTCGTGGGACGCCTTGTGGGCGAGCATCGGTTCGCCCACAACATCGCCGATCGCAAAAATGTGTGCTTGGTTGGTGCGCAGTCGCCGGTCGACGTCTATAAACCCGCGTTCATCCACCGCTACGCCCGCCGCCTCCGCGCCAATCCGTAGACCATTCGGTTTGCGACCGACCGCGACCAGGACGCGCCCGTAAACCTGGGGTTCCGGCGCCCCATCGCCAGAGAAACTGACCTTGAGTCCTTCGTCAAGCGCCTCGACGCCGGTTACCGCGACGCCAAGCATGATCTGCTCGTATTCTTTTCGGATTCTTTTTTCCAGCGGCCGGACCAGGTCGGGATCGCACCCGGACATCAACCCACTGGTCAATTCCACGACCGAAACTTTGACCCCAAGCGCTGCATAAACCGTCGCCAGTTCCAGACCGATAATGCCGCCACCGATGACCAACATTCGCGCCGGCAATTCTTCCAGCTCCAGCGCGCCGGTCGAATCCATGATGCGCGGATCGTCGGGCAAAAATGGCAGCGATGCCGACTCCGAACCCACGGCTATGATGCATTGCTCGAATTCGATGACCTGAGACTCTGCCGCGTTGTTGGTCTTGGCCACGCGCACATGTCGCGGCGAAAGGAATTCGCCATGACCGGTCACGACGCGAATCTTGCGCTTTTTCGCCAGCCCGTCCAGACCGCCGGTCAGTTGCCCCACGATCTGGTTCTTCCAGTCTCGCAAGCCGTCGGGATTGATCACCGGTTTGGAAAAAGTGACTCCATGGTCGGCCATGGCTTTCGCGTCGTCGATGACCCTGGCGACATGCAACAGCGCCTTGGATGGAATACAGCCCACATTGAGGCAAACCCCGCCGAGTGCTGCAAAGCGTTCCACCAGCGTCGTCTCCAGCCCGAGATCGGCCGCCCTGAACGCGGCGGTGTACCCACCCGGCCCGGAACCCAATACCAATAGTTGGGTCGAGATATCGACCTTGCCGGTGTAATCAGATCCTGCCATCGCCTGCCCGCCCTCGCCCATTAAACCGAAACCGTCAGCTTGCCCGGATCGGCGAGCACAGCAGCAAGGTAGGTGGTAAAGCGAACCGCCTGGGCGCCATCGATGACCCGGTGATCGTAGGACACGGAAAACGGCAGGATCAGTCGCGGCGTAAATTTGCCATCCAGGTAAACCGGCTTCATCGCCGAACGTGCGACCCCCATGATCGCAACTTCCGGCGCATTGATAATCGGGGTAAACCCGGTGCCGCCGATACCGCCGAGGCTGGACACGGTGAAACTT
>JAPUHG010000212.1 GCA_027297845.1 Gammaproteobacteria bacterium
TAACCAAACAAAACACCGAGAAACCCGGCAATTACCGACATCAAAAGCAATTGAATGACGCTGACGCGAAGGATCAATCCCTGCTTCGCACCCAGGCATTTCATTAGCGCAACCGTATCCAGCCTTCGGCTGACATAGCGACGCGCCGCCATCGCCACCGCGACTGCGGCCAGAAACACACTGACCAGCGCCGACAAATTCAAGAATCGCTGGGCCCGGTCCATGGCGGAACTGATTTGCGGGCCGACATCGTCAATATCCCGAAGCCGCTCGCCAGCGCCAAGCATCTCTTGCAATTCACCCTTGAATCGCTCGACTTGGCGTCGCTCACCCGCAAACAACATCAGGTAACGAACCCGGCTGCCCGGCTGGATCAGACCGGTGGAATCCAGATCCGCTGTATTGATCAACAGGCTGGGCGCAACATCGACAAAACGCATTCCGCGATCAGGCCGGTAGGTCAGAACCTGGGTCAGTTTTAGACTCGCGCTGCCTATTTCGATGGTAGCGCCAACATCGGCATCGAGCCTGGCGAGCAGCAGGGTCGACGCCCACGCCTCGCCCGGCGCCGGGATTGCGTCCGTGGTCCGCGCCTCATGCAACAAGCCATCGGCGATTTTCATGCGGCCACGCAAAGGGTAGCCTACGCCAAGCGCACGCACGTTGGCCAGCGTATTGTTGTCGCCCACAAACACGACGCTGGCCATGGATACGACTCGGGAAACCTGCATGCCTGCTGCCAACCCGGCCTGGTCGTAGTCTTGTCTCAGTGGCCTGGTACTTTGCAGACTCAGATCCGCCGCCAGCGCTTCGCTGGCCTGGCGTTTTACCGCCTGGGCGATACGATCGGTAAAAAACGCCACCGCGGCCAGCGCGGCGACCGCAATCAAAATTGCAAGAAGCAGGACGAGCAGTTCACCCGACTTCCAGTCGCGCGCCAGGGTCTTCAGTGCCAGTCGCAAACTGTGCATATCAGCTAGCCGCAGGTTCGAAAAGCCGACCGGACTCTATATGAATGCTGCGATCGCAACGACCAGCCAGGGAAGTATCGTGGGTAACGAGCACCAGCGTGGTGCCCGACTCCTTGTTCAGATCAAACAGCAGATCGATGATCCGTCCACCGGTTTTGCCATCCAGATTACCGGTAGGCTCATCGGCAAACAGGACCGCCGGTCGGGTAACGAATGCCCGGGCGATGGCAACCCGCTGTTTCTCCCCAGCCGACAACTGCCGTGGGTAATGACCTTTGCGCTCCAACAAACCTACCTTGGCCAGTACGGACAACGCCTCATCGTCTGCATTCTTCTTGCCCATCAATTCCAGCGGCAGCATCACATTCTCCAGCGCGGTCAGCGAAGGAATCAGGTGAAAGGATTGAAATACGAATCCCACGTGCTCGGCACGGGCAACGGCCCGGCCATCCTCATCCAGCGCAGTAATTTCGGTATTATTGAGCCAGACCTGACCGGCACTGGGTTCGTCCAGTCCGGCAAGCATCGCCAGCAACGTCGACTTACCAGCGCCGGACACACCGACCACGGCCACTGACTCGCCGGCATAAATCTCCAGGATGACGATGTCCAGTATGGTTAAGCTGCCCTCCCGGCTGGTAACCTTCCTGGTGAGCGCGCGAGTTTTTAGAACGGGTTCTGCGGAAGTATTTGATGACATGATCAGATTATTGACACTACTTTTGCTGTCAGCGTTGCCGATTGACGTTGTACATGCAGAAGACTCTACCATCCTGGTCGTTGGCGACAGCCTGAGCGCCGCCTATGGCATGGCAACGGAACAATCCTGGGTGTCTTTGCTGGAAAACAGGCTGCGCGTTCGAGGTTACGATTATCGCGTTGTTAATGCCAGCATAGCCGGTGATACAACCCAGAGCGGCCGCTACCGGCTGCAGCGATCGCTCGAACAATTCAGTCCGGCCATCGTCATCATCGAGTTGGGTGGAAATGACGGTCTGCGTGGTCTGCCGCTGGAAGTAACCCGAAGCAACCTCGTGTACATGATCGAAACCTGCCAGCAATCCGGCGCCACCGTTGTGCTGGCGGGGATCAGGATTCCGCCCAATTATGGTCCGGCCTACGCCGAGAATTTTCATGCTATATACCCGGAACTGGCCGAGCGCTACGGGCTTCTGCTGATCCCGTTTATCCTGGAAAATGTGGCCCTCGACCCGGATCTGATGCTGGCGGATGGCATCCACCCGAATGTGGCCGGTCAGGAAGCGATGTTAGACAACATCTGGCCAGTCCTGACACCGGCACTGGAAGCGATCCCTTGAAAATTCTGCGGGCCGGCAAAAAAATTATTCCCGCGCTGTGTCTTGGTCTGTTGACAGTGGCGGCGACGGGGGATGCTGATGAAGCGTTGTTTATCGATGCCGGCGAATCCAGCGGGCTCGATTTTGTTCACTTCAACGGCATGTCCGGTGAACTCTATCTGCCGGAAATCATGGGCGCCGGCGTGGCCGTTTTCGATTTCGATCGCGATGGCGACCTGGACATATACCTGCTGCAGGGACATATGATCGGTCCCGGCAAGTCCATGGCCGACGCGATCATGCCTCCCCCGGCCAATACTTCACTGATTGATCGCCTGTACAGGAATGACACGAAAGTTGGTGCAGCAGCGTTGCACTTTAAGGATGTCACTGAAAAAAGCGGGATCAGATCCGGCGGTTATGGCATGGGTGTCGCTGCCGGTGACATAAACAACGATGGCTGGCCGGACCTGTATATCAGCAACCTCGGTCATAACCAGTTATGGCTGAACAACGGCGACGGCACCTTCAAGGATATCACCGAAAAAGCGGGCGTGGATGACGAACGCTGGAGCGTTAGCGCCGCTTTTGTCGATATCAACCTGGATGGCTGGCTGGATTTATATGTCGGCAACTATGTAGCTTACGACATGGAGAACCCGAAGCCGTGCCGCTCCGCGACCACTGCCCGGGACTATTGCGGCCCGCAGGCATTCGAGCCCGCCACCGATCGGTTGTTCCTCAACCGTGGCGACGGCAGCTTTGCGGACATCAGCGAGAAATCGGGGATTACTCAAGTCTTTGGCGGCGCGCTGGGCGTTATTGCAGCGGACTTCAATGGCGATCACTGGCCGGATATTTATGTGGGTAACGATGGCATGGCCAATCAGCTGTGGATCAACCAACAAGACGGGACCTTTGAAGATACGGCCCCACTGGCGGGTGTTTCGGTTAACCGTTATGGCATGCCCGAGGCGAGCATGGGTGTGGTTGCCGCCGATTTCGACGGCGACGGCGATGAAGACTTGTTCATGACTCACCTGGTTCGTGAAACCAATACCTTGTATGTCAACGATGGCACCGGTTGGTTCGATGACAAGACAGCGGAGATCGGCCTGGGTCTCGCGAGCATCCCGTACTCAGGTTTTGGCACCGCCTGGCTCGATATCGACAATGATGGCTGGCTGGATCTGCTCATCGTAAACGGCGCGGTAACGCTGTTCGAGTCACACGAGCCCACCGACAAGGTGTTCCCACTGGATCGTCGCAACCAGCTTTTCGCAAACGATCATGGCAAGGCATTCATCGATATCAGCGATCTGGCCGGCGATGCATTCCAGTTTTCGGAAGTGAGTCGCGGTGCAGCGACAGGTGATTTCGATAACGATGGCGATATCGATCTTGTCATCAGCAACAACAGTGGTCGTGCGCGTTTGCTGCTAAACCAGGTCGGTAACAAGAACGCATGGCTCGGTGTCAGTGTGCTCGACGCCACGGGAAAATATCATGTCACCGGAAGCAAGGTCGCGCTGATTCGTGAAAACCGGGCACCGCTGTGGCGTCGCGTGCGTACCGATGGCAGCTATGCATCGGCGAGCGATCCAAGAATCGTTTTTGGACTTGGAGGCAGCCGTGGCCCGCAAACGATAGAAGTTACCTGGCCCGGTGGTGAACGTGAGCGTTGGAGTGCATTGGCGGCTAACCGCTATCATGAATTGCGCCGTGACAGCGGGATAAAAACCGGGCAATGAGCGAATCAAGGTATTCCTGCGGCCTGTTGCCAACCCGGATTTTGCCGCTTTTCCTATGCGTCTGCTGGCCGGTTCTTCTGCCGGCGCAGATCGAAACGGACCCGGCGTTGCTGCCAATTCCCGAACCAGATCTGGAGCTCCTGCAACCGGCGACACAGGTGAAACTAAGTCGCGCGCAGGACTATTTTCACCACACAGCGCCGTCGCTGGATGGCAGGCTGCTGGCCGAGGCGTATGGAAAACTCGGCATGGTCTACCAGGCACTGCAATTGCAGGCCGCCGCAAAAGCCGCTTATAGCAACGCCATCATTTTGGACCCGGACGCACCCCAGTGGCCGTTTTATCTCGCCATTCATCATGAAGAGGTCGGCGAACTGGCCGCTGCCGCCAAGCTTTATTCGGAGAGCCTGACGATAGCGCCACAAATGGCCGGCACCTGGCTGCGTTTTGCCGAAGTCCTGCTGGAAACAGGCGACCTGCTTAACTCGGAAAACGCTTTTCGTCGGACATTATCCCTTGAGCGCGGCCAGGTCGTCGCGATCGCGGGCCTCGGCACCATCGCGTTGCGCAGGGAACAGTACCGGAATGCGATCAACGCTTTCGAAGCCGCGTTGCGTATCCAGCCAGAGGCAACGCAATTGCATTACCGGCTGGCCATGGCTTATCGCAACCTCGGTAACCGCGACCAGGCAATAGAGCATTTGAGCAAAAGCGGCAAACGCATACCCTCCAGTTTCCATCCCTGGATCGAGCTGATGAAGGCGCGCGAGAAAGGATCGGCTTTTTATTTGCGAGTCGGCAGAAAAGCCGCTTCCGGCGGAGACTACCGCAGGGCAATGGCGGTCTATAGCCTGGCCCTGGAAATCGATCCGGAAAACCTGGCGGCGTTGTATAATCTCGCGGCGACCTCGCTGGTCATGGGCAACCGCGACCGCGCCAATGGCTACCTGGAGCGGGCGTTGGAACTAGCACCGAATGATCAGCGCTTCCATGATTTGCGAGTACGCATTCAGCAAACACGAGACGGCGGGCAAAAAAGTGTCGAAGATGAAACTACGGATTGAAAAAACGTGAAAAACCTATACCTCGGAATATTAATTGCACTGATTCCAGCGGTCGTGGCCGCTGATTATCCAATGTCCGTGACCAGTTGTCTGGACAACATGTCGGTGGTGATCGACTTCGGTGTCGCGAACGAACAGGCGTTCGTGCGCGTGGAAAATTACGAGGGCCGGGAGATTTATTGTGAAGCAAAATTCAAGGCGGGTCCGGATCGGCGTACACGCAGAACGACGATTCAACCGGACAAGCATGGCGTGATGATTTACTCACCCCGGCGTACGGTCACGCGTATGTATCTAAAGGTCTATTGTAGCGATGAAAAAGAAAGCATGAAGGACAAAACGCTGATCGAATATTCCTGTCAGAAGTCAGCCAAAGACTAAAAAGACTGTCAGGCGCCGGCCGAGCCCAGCCATTTTTCCAGCAGCGGTTGCTCCCATTCGCTGATCGCATTGCATAGCGCGGTCAAGGCAGTTTTTTCTATATCGCTCAGATACGGATTCCATGTTTCAAGTATCAATACCGCGCGCAGACTATCGCTGCGGTTCCATGCCTCGTGTTCGAAGCTATCGTCGAAAATAATGCACTTCCCCTCGCTCCAGCCACGCGTCTCCGGGCCGCAACGCAACGCGCAATCGCCTGGAATTATTAGCGCCAGGTGAACCGCCAGCTTGGTATTGGCCACGCCAAAGTGAGGCTTGATGTGTGCCCCCGGTTTCAAAATCGAGAAAAATACCTCGGGCGCATTACCTTCGCATGTTGGCATCGGCATAAGGTCCACGGCGGCGACCGTTCCCGGGCAACGCTGGCAATGCTCCGGCTGCCGCTCACCCTCCTTATAAAGATGGTATGAATTCCAATCCGTTTTCCCGGCCAGATTTTGCATTGCCGCAGGAACACCGGGTCCCTCGCGCACATAGGGAGAAAAATCGGCCTCGTCGTCATTGAGTAAAGCCAACAATTCTTCACGGATCGGTCCCGCCGCTTTTTCCAGTTGATGGATGCCATCTATTTCGTCACGCTCGAACCACGGTTGCGGCGGTATACCCGGAAGGTAAACGGCGCCAGGTCGCTGCATCTCATCGGCGAAAACCGGTTTTTTGCGCCCGTGCTGAATGTCGATACAGTCACGAACCCTTTGCAGCGCCTCTTTGCCAGCCACCGATTCCTGCTCTGCAAGAATCTGCAGGTGCAGGCGGACAAAATGCCGCCGAAGCAGCACCAGCGCCTGGCGAACCGATTGCACCATCTGCGCCGGGGCGTTGGGAGTGGATGGCAATTTCTCAAGCTCGGGATTGATTGAAAAACACATGTGGAAATGCTCGGCAGCCATCGATGCCCGGCCCTGCTGCGCTAACAACGCACCGAGCCACAAGTGAACGATTTCCTGCCGTGGCTGTTCCGTCAGCGCCGCCTGCAGAAGCTCCATCGCCGCATCTTGCCGACCGGCAGCCAACAGTTTTTGCGCGTCAAGCAGGGTGTTACTTTGACTGTCTTCTCTTGTTGCGGTGGTCATGCTCTGTGCCGTGCTTTGGAAGACGCATTGTACACGGCTGCGGC
>JAPUHG010000213.1 GCA_027297845.1 Gammaproteobacteria bacterium
ATTCCGGGTTGGCGTATATGGCGATGGGTGCGAGTGCCTTCATCATCGTCTATGCATTAACGTTATCTCCACCGAACAAGATACTGCTGCTGGCATTGAGTCCGATCGGTCTCGCTATCGGTTACGGCAACCTCCGTTACATGCGCTCGGACCCGCCCTCGAAAAGAGCCTGGATGTATGAGCACCTGGGAGCGATGATCGGTTCTGGTATTGCATTCCACACTGCGTTCGCCGTATTCGGCGTAACGAGGCTGTTCGATATTGGACTTGACGGCTGGATTGCTATCATCCCCTGGGTCGCGCCAACCGCTATTGGCATTCCGGCAATCACGATCTGGACTCGACATTACCGGCGAAAATTTGGCGAAGTCGTATGAGTCTGAAATACATTTTGCTTGGCGTTCTGAGCGAGTCGCAAAGCGGCTATGACATCAAGAAATACTTCGAAAACTCCCTGAAGAACTTTTGGAACGCAGAGCTCTCACAAATATATCCGCTTCTTCAGAAAATGGAAAAAGAGGGCTTGCTAAATGGCACAACCGGCGACTCCGACATCGGTCCGAAAAAACGAGTTTACGGACGCACCGAGAAAGGCAATTCAGAACTGGAATCCTGGTTGTCCGAAGGACCGGTCGTCGGCTCGGAGCGAATTGCCTATCTGGCCCAGGTTTTTTTCCTGGCCAGCCTCAAAGACAAAGCCAGCGCGATTGCATACATGCAAAAACTTAAGGACTACATGGCGGCACGTCTCGCGACGCTCAAAGCGGTGGAGACTGAGTGGGCCGGGCAAGACGCCCGCTACCCGGATGCGTTGCCAGACGACGAATTCTACCCGCAACTAACGTTGACCCTCGGCATTGCGCGGCTGCGCGGGACGGTCGAGTGGTGCGAAGAATGTATCTCCAGAATACAGGCCAGAAAAGAAGAGCCAGTCGAAGCCGGACAGTAATTCTTTCCGAAGAAAGCGAATCCCAAATCTGCTGCAGAACGTATGCCTGCCACTGACGCCAGTAGTCAATTCTGTGTTGTGCTCACGGACGTTTGACAACCCACTCCGTGCCAATCTTCGTGCCGGCCTGTTCAATCATTTTCGCAATCGGGCAAAACCGCGGCAGATCCCTCTTTAATATCTCGAGTTGTTCTGCAGATGCGTCGGTACTTATCTCGATTCGCAGTTTGATGTCGGGGAATGGCAGGTCGACTTCTTCCTGTAAGGTCACGCCCAGGCGGTTGAAGCCTGCATCGAGCAATATTTCCAACGAGTCCAGTTGAATGCCATTTTTTTTCGCAATCTTGTGAGTAATGACATTGCTGCAGGCGACCAGCGAGGCCAGGAATAATTCGGTGGGCGCCAGGCCTTCATTCGTGCCACCGCGTTCCGCTGGCTCATCCGATACGTCCACCAGGTCACGCACCTTTATCAATGTCAGGCAATGACTCTCTGCTATTCCGGATACTTTGGCTCTCACTAATGTCTTAGTATTAATATTCACGTCGGTTATTTTTCCAGTCCACTGGCGCGGGCCTGCTCGCGCGCCATTACCGCCCAGTCAAGTCCACCCTCGCCACGTTCAATTGCTTGGCGCAGGTGATCACGCCATATATGTGTACTTGGCAGTTGCATGTCGGCAGCTTCCGCTGCTTCCAGTGCCAGGTCCGCATCTTTGAGTCCGATCAGCGCGGTTGCGCCATGGCCTTCCCATGCCTGCTCGACGATCAGTTTGCCGTAAATCTTGTAGGCTGGTGCACCAAATAGACCCTGCAACATCACATCGAAAAAAAGCGCCGGTTCAACGCCCAGTTTTTCTACAAGTGAAA
Organism: Gammaproteobacteria bacterium; assembly: GCA_027297845.1. Taxonomy (GTDB): domain Bacteria; phylum Pseudomonadota; class Gammaproteobacteria; order Steroidobacterales; family MnTg04; genus MnTg04. The sequence goes on from JAPUHG010000213.1 coordinate 1,819, forward strand.
ATGCTTCGCCCATTGTTTCTATCGCACAACCCAAAACGAAATTATTGGCAATCTTTACGGCAGTAGCTGCTTGCGGCTCAGGGCTGGCACCGGGTCGTAAACGAGCAGATCGTGACCTGCCGCCCGTATGCGTCCGGCCATTCCCTGGCCCATGCGGCCGAGGCCAATGAATCCAACTTTCATATTATTTTCCTGTGCGGTAGAGACGGTGCCTTGTCAAAGCTGACCTGGCTCAATAGCTTGCCTAATCAAACCGCCCGCTGGTCAGTACGATTTCTGATGTGACCGTGTAGTGTTTGGTGAGTAACTCGACCGCCAGATCGGCATTTCGGTCCAGTACCGCCTGTTGCAAGTCCCGGTGCTCTTCCATTTCGTGGCGGTAACGATATTCCATAACTTCAACAAGGTTGCGGTATCGCAGGGTGCGTTTGGCCAGTTGGGCACAAAAATCAATCAGGATGTTGGAATTGCAAGCCGAAATCAGCGTTTCGTGAAATTCTGCGTGATGATCTTCCCATTCAGAGGAGGTGTGCTTGACATTATCGACTTTGCTCTGCGCTTCGCGATTAAGCCAGTGAAATGCCAGTACTATCCGCTCCTCCCAGGCAACATCGCCATGAGCGATGGATTCCCGAAGAGCTATTTCTTCCAGCCAGCAACGGGTACGGGTCAGTTCCATTAGTTCTTCGGTATTCGCAGGAGAGACACGAAAGCCACTGTTTTCTTCCCTTACCACCATGCCGTTGGCAGAAAGGCGATTAAGTGCCTCACGTAACGGGCTGTTGCCGGTGTTGTACTCTTCGATGAGATCTTTGAGGCGCAGTTTCCGGCCCGGTTTCAGCTGACCCGTGAGAATGTCGTCTTGCAGCCTGTCATAGACGGTTGAGGCTTGCGTGGATGTCCGTGTACCGGATTCCATCGCCTCGGGCTCAGTCACGCCCTTATTCATGTGTGAAAACCCCTCGGAATTTCGATTTATTGGGCGAATATCTTACTTTCATCGATAATATTTGTATAGCGGCGATACTGGCCGTCGAATAATCAACAGTACCGGGCTATCGGGTTCGTTGCGGCTCAAGCAGCCTTTAACTGGCCCCATATTTTCGTTAATATCACTCAATTGCAAGTTTTATCGAATATATTCATAACCCCACCGGAGCCATTTTGAAACCCCAGAAAGCGATTTTCTTGTTCAAATTGCCGCCGTTTGGGCATTTTTGCGGATGATTTCTCCGTCCCGCAGAGCCCTGCTGGTGCTGCTGATTTATTCTGGCCTGGCATCCCTGCATTCGCAGGCCAAATCTCCCGAGGAGATTTCTCTCACAGCGATCGATTCTTACGCACCGACTGCGCTTTGGACGATGGTTTTCATTGAGTATTTCATCCCGGAAGTTGACCGTCGACTGGCGGAGACCGGTAACTACAAGATCAAGTGGAACAAGGCCTTCGGTGGCACCATCGCGAAGACCCGTGGCGTGCTTGATGCCTTGCAGTACGATCTGGCCGACATAGGAATCGTTACGACCCCATATCATCCTGACAAAGTGCCTTTTTATAATCTGCCCTACGTGACACCGCTGGTAACGACGGATATCGGGCTGGTTGCGCGCACGATGTCCGAGCTGGTCGAGCGCTATCCGCAACTTGCAGAACAATGGCAGGACTACCGCCAGGTCTACCTGACGACGGCCGGATCCATCGATACCTACCAGGTCCTGACCAATTACCCCGTCAGCTCGCTGGAGGATTTCCAAGGCAAGAAGATAGCCGGTGTGGGATTGAATCTGCGCTACCTGGCAGGCCTGGATGCGTCCCCGGTCAATAGCGGTATCAGCGACTGGTACAACAATCTTGCGACCGGGCTGGTCGATGGCGTGATTGGCTGGGCTGAGGGCAGCATCGCTTACCGCTTATACGAAGTGGCGCCATACCTGATTGATGTCCGCCTGGGTGCGGTCAGCACCAAGGTGATCAATATGAATGAACGTACCTGGGCGCGCTTGCCCCCAGAAGTAAAAACGGTGCTCAAGGAAACTGCTGAGGATTATCGCGACGAACTGGCTCGTGAAGCCGACCGTCGGTCTGCAGAAAGCCGCATCAAGTTTGAGGAGTTTGGGGGAACGATCATCCCGCTGACGCCGGAACAACGACAAGCCTGGGCAGACGGGCTGCCAAATATTGCCGGCGAATGGGCGGACGATATGGAAACACGCGGCCAGCCGGGGCACGCGATCCTGCACGACTATATGGAAATTATGCGGGACAATGATCAGCCTATCGTGCGCCACTGGGATCGGGAGTAGGCGATGAGTTCCCTGGGCAACATCATCAGCCGTGCTTTTTCTGCAATTGTCGGTGGAATGAACAGCATCGGAACGGTGTTGATTTTCGGCCTGGTGGTGATGATCAATCTCGATGTCTTTTCTCGTTTCCTGTTTAACGCACCGATCGACGGCGTGAAAGAACTCGTCGAACTATCCATCGTTGCCATCGTGTTTCTGCAACTCCCGGACGCTGTAAGGGCCGGACGGCTAACGCGTTCAGATGGACTGTACTCGCGGTTGCAGCGGAGTTACCCGCGTTTCACTCACGGTCTGGGCGCTTTTTTTGACATTGCAGGCGCCTTGTTTTTTGTGGCAATTATTATGGGCTCGGTGCCGCGACTGATCGACGCCTGGTCGCGAAATTACTTCGCCGGCAACAAAGGCATTTTTGTTGTACCCGTCTGGCCGGTGCGATTGATACTCGTCATTGGTGCCGCAACCGTTGTCCTGGTTTTTCTCGGCATGGCCTGGAAACACCTCGTAGCACTGATCAGGAATGACGGTGAGGAATCATGACCGGTATTGAAATTGGCCTGATTTCGGTTATCGCCATCCTGATTTTGATCTATGCCGGGATGTATGTGCCAGAGGCGCTGGGGCTGGTGTCATTTGTGACCGTCTGGTTAGTGCGAGGCAGTTTTGATGCACCCGTATATCTCGTAACGCTGGCGGCATCCAATAGCCTTGAAGATTATATTTTTGGTGTGATCCCGCTGTTCGTATTGATGGGCCTTTTGGTCAGCCACTCGCAAATGGGGCGGGACATTTACCAGGTCGCGAATCACCTGTTGCACAAAGTCAGTGGTGGACTTGGCGTCGCTACCGTTGTGGCGAATGCCGCATTCGCCGCAATTACCGGCGTTAGTATAGCTTCCGCTTCAGTTTTTGCGCGGGTTGCCGTACCGGAAATGATTCGCTTTGGTTACAACCCGCGTTTTGCTGTTGGCGTAGTTGCTGGTAGCTCGGTATTGGGCATGCTTATCCCACCGAGCGTGATGCTAATCATCTACGCCATCATTACCGAACAATCGGTCGCCGCACTATTCACTGCAGGAATCATCCCCGGGCTGATGCTGGCGGCGGCATACATCGTTGCAATTGTAGCTATGGCGATTTTCTTTCCCAGTTACGTCGGTGGTCAACAAGCAAAAACCCAAGAGGCAGACCCCGAGGTGCGGTTGTCCAGGAGAGAATTGTTCAGCAAGACGGTGCCGCTGGTAACGCTAATCCTGCTGGTTCTTGGCGGCATTTACGGTGGCGTGTTTACGCCGACGGAAGCGGGTGCAGTCGGTGCACTCGGCGCCCTTGTGATCGCATTACTCAAACGTAAACTTGATCGTGCGACATTGTGGAAAGTGCTGGCGGAAACCGGGCACATCGTTGCCTCGATACTGATGCTGATTGTCGCCGCGACAATGTACAGTCGGATGCTTGCGATCTCCGGCTTGCCCAACGAGTTGGGTGTACTTATCAATCAGACCGATATCGGTTTCTACGGCATATTGG
>JAPUHG010000214.1 GCA_027297845.1 Gammaproteobacteria bacterium
TTTACGACCTGAGCGATGAGGATGTTGGTGCAATCATCGCGTTCCTGAAGACTCAGGAGCCCGGAGAAGTGCAGTTACCAGACAGGAACGTCGGTCCGCTCGGGCGCCTGCTGCTTTTTTACTACAAGCAAATCGTTGGCACTATCCTGGCCGCGGAAAAAATCGACCATGACACGCCGCGGATCGCTTCGGCGAGAGATGAGCCAGCGGCCCACGGCCGCTACCTGGCTTACACAATATGTACCGAATGCCATGGATTCGACTTGCGCGGCGAGGCCGGTGTTGGCGCGCCGGATTTGGCGATAGCGGTTGCTTATACCCTGGAGAATTTCCACAAGCTGTTGCGCACTGGTGTGCCCATGGATGGTCGTGAGCTGGGTTTGATGGCGAAAATGGCAACCAATCGGTTTTCACATTTTAGCGATGGTGAGGTCGACGCTCTGCACACTTATCTGCAAACGCTCGCGACGATGCCGATAGAACGCTGAATCGAGGAAGATGTTGGTCGTTGATTCAAGACCCCATCGGGCCTAAAGGCCACCTACGAGCCACGAAAATACAAACACAAAAAATGCTTTAATCAAGCAAGTTACAGGCGTTTCTTCATGTAGTTTCTAAAAGATGTTTCCGCGGAGGAATGGTTGCGGGCTATGGCGTCAAACCCATTGCGCGGACGCGCGCCAATTGCCCGGCCATCTCGGTTTCGAGTTCGGCAATCATCGCCTGGAATTCAGGTTCTTCATGCAAGGAAGCGAGATTGCGGTTTTTCTTCAGCGCCATCCACCAAAAGGCCCGCCAGCCTTCGTCGATTGCCTGTCGCAATGTAGCCAGTGCCTGTTGCTTCTTACCAAGCAAAGCATAGATTTCGACATCGCTGACACCAAAGCCGGCGTAACCCAGGCGCGGTTCAACGGTTATCGCGGCCCGACTTTTGTTGAGCAGCAGGTCGGCACGTTCGCTGTTTCCTGCCTCGATCAGGGCCAGCGCGACTTCGATGGCCTGGCCATAGGCAAATCCCTTCACCGTCGGATCGTCCGCGGCCAGTAATTCCGGATACACCTTTTGGTATCGTGCGAGCGCCAAATCGGCGCGCCCGGCGTCCAGGTCAGCGTCACGCAATACCGTCAGGCCCCAACTGTTGACCGGATCCAGTTTCAAAAATTCCCTTGCCGCCTTCATCAGGTCTTACCGATTGCCTTTGTAATAGGCAAACAGAAGCTGGCTCCACTTCGTGTGGATCTGGTCGGTCGCGCTGGCGATGGCCTGATCGACCCAGTAGGTCGCAGCATCCAGGTCGCCGAGGTCAAGGTAAACCATCGCCAGCCAGCGCGCATGGCTGGGATTCCCCGGATCCAGTTCGACGGCCTTGCGCAGCCAGCGGGCACCTTCGTCGACCCGCCCAAAAACCTCCCAGTAAAGATCGGCCATCAACGAGTAGGCGCGCGGAAAGTCCGGATCGATCTCGATAACGCGTTGACACTGCTTCAACGCCTCCTCGAATCGCCCCATTTCATGATAGTCCTCCGCGACCGACATGTTTAGCGAGGTGGACAGGGGGTCCAGCTCCAGGGCTTTTTTGTGTAAGGGCAGGGCGTCTTCGACCCGCCCGAAGTCCCACTTGAGCAATACGCCGTAGCGCTGGTAGCTGTCGGCATAACTTGGGTTTAACTCAATCGCCTTTTTGTAGGCGGCTTGCGCGCCGTCTCGATCGTGTTTGCCTTGCAGGACAAAGCCCAGTGCGGCATAGGCCTCACCCAGTTGACCGTCGAGTTGCAGCGCCCGGGTCACCGCGGGCTCAGCATTGGCCAATGCCTCCTCCCGGCTCAGGGTGCCCCACGTCGCCAGGTGGTTATATGCATCGGCCAGGCCGACATAGGCCAGCGCGAAGGCCGGATCCAGATCGATCGCTCTGTCAAAATATTCCACTGCCTCGCGGAGCGTCGTGCTGGTTCGTTGCGCCATTCGCTGCCGGCCCAGGAGGTAGGCGTTGTATGCATCGATATTTTCCGTGGAGTGATGGCTCAGGCGGTTGGCTTCGCTACCGAGCAACGTCACTTTCAGGGCATCGACAACCTGCGTGGCGATTTCGTCCTGAATCGCGAAAATGTCGCCCAACTCGCGGTCGAAAGTCTTCGACCATAAATGATAACCATCACTGGCATTGATCAGCTGAACGGTTACCCGAACCTTGTTGCCCGCCTTGCGAACGCTGCCTTCAAGTATCGTTCTAACCCCAAGTTGCGCGGCAACCACAGGGATCTGCACGTCTTTGCCCTTGAAATAAAAAGACGAAGTGCGTGCCGCAACGCGCAGACCCGACAAATGAGCCAGCTTGTTCAAGAGCTCTTCGGAAATGCCATCGCTGAAATATTCGTTGTTTTTTTCACCACTCAGGTTCAGAAAAGGCAGCACGGCGATGGAGTTTGGCGGCGCTTCGCGGACCGATGTTGCCGATTGCCGATCGGTTTTCGCTCTGCTGATTTCGTCGATCAGCGGGACGCTGATGAGGACCGCAAAAACCAGCAAGACGGAAATGATGATGTAGTCCGCTTTGCCCAGCGACAGATCGATGTACTCATCGGGATTTGCCGGGGGCGTACGGACGATACCCTGACTGCCAATGTCATAGTACCAGCTGAATATCAAAAACAGCGGCAAGCCCAGTAACGCGCCTACCCAGACCTGGCGCAGTGCCGCTTCGGGCATGACGAACGCGTCGAACGCCTCACCGGCAACCTGAATCGCCACCCAGGCGGCGACGACATAAAGGGCCGTCATGCGAAAGACTTTTCGACGCCGGGCCTCTTTGAAAAACGTTTTCACCTGGACTCCGAATTCTTGGCCCCGGGGTCCCGAGCCATCAGTGCCAGGACCATGATGGGCTGCAGCTTCTTGGATGAAGTTGTTTGTGGCTATTTTACTGCAGAAGTGTTGTCGGTGCCTGTTTTCATCATCCCGGCAGTAAGAAGTTGGTGCCAGAATTGGCAGCAGAATTGGTGCCGGTGTTCACTTAATTGAGCTAAACAAGTCAATAAGTGAACACCGGCACCTATTGAACTAGTCGTCAACAATGCCAATCACATCGGTCAGGGCGTCAAGGTGACGGCGTAGTGTCTTGCGTCCGCGGGGCGCGAGGGTATACCAGCTGACCGGTTTGCGGTCGACATGCATTTTTTTTACGCGTACGTATTGCGCATCCTCGAGTCTACGGAGATTGGCGCCAAGATTTCCGTCAGTCTCACCGGTCACCGCCTTCAGTCGCGAAAACGACATCGATTCGAAACGCGCCAGCAGCACGCATAATGCCAGGCGCAAGCGGTGCGCCAGCAGCTTGTCCAACCCGTCCAGGCTGGCGACGATGTCTCTCCCCGCTTTAGCCGACATGGCTGCGCTGACTATCGGTCACCGAGGAAAGCAGCGAGCAACATGGCGCCGCCCGAGAGCGCGCCGACAACCATCCACGGCAGCGTCGAGATGCTCATCACGGCCAGGTAACAGACGGCCAACGCAATTCCGACCCACAGGTAAGGTCTGACCAAGTAAATGCCGGCTGTGAACATTCCAATGGCCATGATCAGCAGGATCACCTTGATGAGTGCAGTCGAGCTCACGACGTCAAGCCACAACAACGGCAGCGCCATGAATATGGCGGCGCCCATGCCGATCCAGTGCATCATATGGCGCTTTGCCATGCGGCGTGACGCCGCACCGGCACGGAGCGCCGAGCGGCTTCCCAGCCAGAAGCTGACCACCCCGCCGACCGG
>JAPUHG010000215.1 GCA_027297845.1 Gammaproteobacteria bacterium
CATACATGGGTAGACAACGATCCACACTCGACGTTCGGCAATGCCTTAGCGACCGACCTCAGTCCGGGATTTGCTATGCTGCTCTTCTCAATCCAAAAAAACGACAATTAGCTGCTATGGCATTGGATAAAGACGCACTGAACTCGCTGCGCATGGATAGCGATGCGCGGGCTGAGGCGCCCGCCAGAATCGGTAAGAGGATGCTGGCGTTAGGCGTAGCCGCGCTATTTGTTATCGTGCTGGTCTGGTTTATTGGTTTCGGCGAGCCGGTAACCGTTGTCGAGACGGTGGTTGCCCGCGCACCGGTCGCCCGGAACAGTAACTCCGGGGCCACAATCCTGAATGCATCGGGTTACGTCGTCGCACGCCGGATGGCCACGGTTTCTTCCAAGGTTACCGGAAAAATCATGGAGGTTCTGGTCGAAGAAGGTATGACGGTGGCCGAAGGAGATATCCTGGCGCAGCTCGATGACAGCATCGTGCGGGCCCGGCTGGCGCTGGCTGACGGTCAGACTCATGTTTCCCGTAGCAGCCTGGCGGAAACCCGGGTGCGACTGGAAGAGGCGCAACGCACGCTAATACGAAATGAGTCCCTGCGCGAGCAAAAACTGGTCAGTGCGGCGGAGCTCGATACAGCGCAGTCCGAAGTCAATGCATTACAGGCTCGTCTGTTGGCTGATCGCAGCAAGGTAGCTGTTGCGCAGAGAAATCAGGACCTGATCAAGCAGGATCTTGATGACCACACCATACGCGCACCTTTTTCGGGTGTGGTGATCTCCAAGAATGCGCAGCCTGGCGAGATGATTTCGCCAATTTCGGCTGGCGGCGGCTCTATCCGAACCGGAATCTGCACGATCGTCGATATGGATTCGCGGGAGATAGAGGTCGAAGTCAACGAGGCCTATATCAATCGGGTCAGCAGCGGGCAACGTACCGAGGCTACACTGGACGCCTATCCGGACTGGATTATTTCGTCCCAGGTAATCAATATCGTACCGACCGCAGACAGGCAAAAGGCGACGGTTAAGGTCAGAATCCGGTTTGACGCATTGGATAAACGGATATTGCCGGATATGGGGGTAAAGGTGAGCTTTCTCGAGTCTGAAGAAAAATACATTGCCGACAAGAAAAAGGGAGCCGTCGCCGTGGCATTGTTGCCGGAAGCGGCCGTTCACGAAGCCGGTGACTCCAGCTTTGTCTGGGTTGTGAGCGATGACATACTGGAGCAGCGCACGATCCGAGTCGGCGCCGCCAGAAACGGAATGATCCGGATCTTGTCGGGGATCAGGCCGGGTGAACGCGTGGTCAGCGTTGATCGGGGCGATTTGTCCGCAGGAATGTCGGTGCAGGTCCAGGACTAAACAACAACGAAAATGCAGGGGCTGGTATGACGTTACTCGTAGATCTAAAAAGGGTCAGCAAGGATTTTCAGCGTGGCCCGGAAACCGTTCACGTTTTGGAAAATCTTAACGCCGAGGTACCCGAAGGCGACTTTCTTGCGCTGATGGGGCCATCCGGTTCCGGCAAGACCACCTTACTCAATCTTATCGGCGGTATCGACCGGCCGACCAGCGGTGATATTACCGTGGGCGGTCAAAACCTTGACGATCTATCGGAAGGTGCGCTCGGGAAATGGCGGGCCGGGCATGTCGGTTTTATTTTCCAGCTTTATCATCTGCTGCCAATGCTTAGCGCCGCGCGTAATGTCGAGTTACCCTTGTTGTTGACCAACCTGGGACGCGGAGAGCGCAAGCAGCGTGTAGCCGCAGCTTTGTCGCTGGTAGGGCTCAGCGATCGTGCGGCTCACCGGCCAGCCCAGTTGTCGGGCGGGGAGGAGCAACGCGTGGGCATTGCACGCGCCATCATCGCCGATCCGACATTGTTGCTTTGTGACGAGCCCACCGGTGACCTCGATAGGAAAGCCGGCGATGAAGTGCTGGATCTACTGGACGCGCTGAATTCAGAGCAGGGTAAGACCATCATTATGGTGACGCATGACCCGCATGCGGCGCGGCGCGCGAAGCGCATTTTATTTCTCGACAAGGGCGCGCTGAGCACGGAGCCTGTCGAATGAAATTCCTGCCCCTGATCTGGAGCAGCCTGGTTCGCAAAAAGGTGCGTACGCTGTTTACTTTGTTGTCGATTTTTATTGCTTTTCTTTTGTTTGGGTACTTGTCGGCGATCAAGGCCGCCTTCCAGGGCGGTGTCGACATAGCCGGAGTGGACCGGCTGATCATGGTTCACAAAATGTCGCTGATTAATCCCTTGCCGTTCTCCTACAAGCGACGGATCGGATCTACCGAGGGGATCAGTGCAGTTACACAGGCCTCATGGTTTGGCGGTTATTACCAGGACCAGAAAAATTTCTTTGCGCAATTCCCTGTTGACCCGCACGGCTATCTGGAAATGTATCCGGAGATTTCCGTGCCAGAGGATCAAAGGCAAGCATGGTTTGCCGACCGTTCCGGTGCCTTGATCGGTCGTGCCATCGCCAATCGATTTGGCTGGGAGCCTGGCGACCGCATACCGCTGATTTCGCCAATCT
>JAPUHG010000216.1 GCA_027297845.1 Gammaproteobacteria bacterium
GGAAATGATGACGATGTCATGGCTTTGCACCAGCGCGGTCACATTCGTTATGGCCCGCTGCATATCCGGGCCCAGCGGCGAACTGGAGCCGAGAAACGGCGCAAAAGCCATCAGCGCGATTTTTTGATCTCCGATTTGCCAGCTCGCGAAACTGTCCTCGCGTCCGGAGTGCAGGATTCCCACCGCATCGAGAGCAGCCATACTGGCGTCACGGCCTTCCTCGCCAAAATCGCGCGCGTGATTGTTAGCAACGCTCATGACATCGAAACCGGCGTTGCGTAAATGTTCTGCGTATCTGGTCGGGCTGCGAAACAAATAGCATGCACTCGGATCGGCGCAGGTTTTTACCGGCTCTCCGCCATCCATCAGGACCTGTTCGAGATTGCCAAAGGTAATGTCCGCAGACTGCAGGATATCGCTGACGCCCTCGAAGAATGAAACGCCATCATCGTCCGGTAGATGATTCAGTGGGAAATCGGTTCCGAGCATGATGTCGCCAACACCGATGACGGTCAGCGACTCGCGCTCCCGCTCTGATTCGACACAATCGGCCTCGGCCAAAAGAAGCGATGAGGAAAACAGCACTGTCAGGCTGATCGTGGCCCCGCCAAGCCAGCGCATTGCGAACCAATATTTAACGCCGGATTGTACCGCAAGACGCTTGTTCAACGGTCTGCTAGTCACCGACACGAATCCTGATAACTTCAATCTGGTTCTGGCGTAAAAGCGCACGGTTCCTGTTCAGCAAATCGAGATCGCTGTATGGACCCAGCCGGACCCGATGCCAGGTGTCGTTATCGATGCTGACTTTTTGCAAACGGGCTTCGAGGCCCAGCATGGCCAGCGTCGCTTGCATGCGATCGGCATCCGCAAAGTTTTTGAATGAGCCTGCTTGCAACACGTACTGGCCAGGTTCGGTAATCGGCACAGGATGGGTATCGGCTCTTGCCGATGATTCCGTTTCCGGAATGATGACTTCAAATTTTGGCAGCATGTCATAGAAAGAAAAACGTGCTTCCTGAACTTTCGGTTCCTGCTCGACTTGCGCAGACGCCGGCTCCTTCTGGGTGCTCGCTACCGAGTGCTCAACGGGAGGCTTCGCCTGGCGATCGTACAGATAGACCCACATCGCGACCGACAAACCCACGCCCAGCCCGAACAGCATCCAGATCCAGCCCGGCGGCTGCGCGCTCTTTTTCCTGCGCCGTTTGGGGTGTCGCTTGGTGCGTTGTTTGTAATCCCTGGTCATGGTTTACATGCTCTCCGGGGCGGAAACGCCCAGTATCGCAAGTCCATTGGTAATAACCTGCCGCACCGCGACGATCAAGGCAATACGTGCGTCACGCAGCCCCTGTTCCTCGACCAGAAAAGTGTGGGCGTTGTAATAAGTATGGAAATCGTTGGCCAGATCCCGCAGATAATGTGCCAGCGTGTGCGGCGCGCGATTCTGCGCGGCCAGCGTGATGACTTCGGGGTACCGGCTCAAGCTGACAATCAGGGCCTTTTCGTGCGGCTCGACCAGTTTGTCCAGCTGATCCCAGGCCCGCTCCGCCTGCCAGTCAAAGCCTTTGTCAGCCATCTGCTGTAACACGCTGCAGACCCTGGCATGAGCGTATTGGATGTAATAAACGGGATTGTCGCTGGAATGCGATTTCGCCAGTTCCAGATCGAAATCCAGATGCTGGTCGTTCGATCGCAACACATAAAAGAACCTGGCCGCGTCATTGCCAACTTCCCGGCGCAATTCGCGCAAAGTTACGAAGTCACCCGAACGGGTCGACATCTGCACCTTCTCGCCGCCTCGGTAAAGCGCGACGAATTGCATCAGCCGGACCTCCAGCGAATCGCCCGGCTGGCCCATCGCTTCCAGGCCTGCGCGGATCCGGGCGACATAGCCGTGGTGATCGGCGCCCAGCACATCAAGCAGGAGGTCGAAGCCGCGCTGGCGTTTATCCAGATGGTAGGCGATGTCAGATGCAAAATAAGTTTTCTGCCCATTCTCCCTGATCACGACCCGGTCCTTCTCATCACCGAAATCGGTGGCCCGAAACCAGACCGCTCCATCCTTTTCGAAAACATTTTTGTTTTTGCGCAAAAGCATTAACGCTTCGTCGATGGCGCCGTCGTGCAGGTCGTGCTCGGCGTACCAACGATCGATATGTACACCGAACTCCTCCAGGTCTTCACGAATATCATCGAGAATCTTGTCGAGCCCAAAGTCGAACACCAGCCGGAAATCTTTTTCACCGAGCAATTCGCCTGCCCGCTCGATCAACGCATCGATATGTTTGTCCTTGTCACCAGCCGGACCATCTTCGGGTAGATTGGCGAATAACGTGGCGGCATCCACGGCGAACTTGTCCGCATACTTTGTTTTCAGGTCTTCAGCGATATACCCGACATAGTCGCCTTGGTACGCGTTTTGCGGGAAGGCGAAGACGACACCACAAGACTCCAGGTAACGCAGCCAGACGCTAACCGCGAGTATGGCCATCTGCCGCCCGGCATCGTTGACGTAATATTCGCGGAAAACCTCGTTGCCGGTCGCCGATAACAGATTGCACAGGCTGGCGCCGTACGCAGCGAGCCTGCCGTGACCAACATGTAAGGGCCCGGTCGGATTTGCGGAAATAAATTCGACAATTATTTTCTTGCCGGATGGCGGCTGGCGGCCGTAGGCATCAGCGGACTCGATGATGTCGCGAAGCTGTTGATGATAGGCGTTGGCCGAGAGATAGACATTGATAAACCCCGGGCCTGCGATTTCAGCTTTTTCGACCAGCGGAGATTCCGGCAGCGCTGCCAGTAATTGTGCCGCGATTTGCCGCGGGTTCATCCGGCAGGGTTTAGCCAGTTTCAACGCCAGGTTGCAGGCAAAATCGCCATGTACAGGATCGCGGGTTCGCTCGATCTCAGGGACCGGCGTCTGTTCGATTTTCTCAAGCGTTTCCACAGGCAGCTTTTGCAGAGCCTGTACAAACAATGACTGAATCTGGTTTTTCACTAGGCGAACCGGCGGTCGTTGAAATCAGGCAGCAAGTCTAACGCCTTGCCGGCGAAAATAAACCAGCGGAAGTCGGTGCTGGTCAGAACATGTCCGCCGGGTCGACATCCAGCGACCAGCGAACCTTTCGTCGCTGCGGCAGATTTTCCAGCTTGATCACCCAGTCTTTCAGTAATTTATGCAGACTGCTTCTTCGATTTGACTGGAGCAGCAATTGGGCGCGAAAACGGCCGGCCCTTTTTTCCATCGGTGCGGGGGCGGGACCCAGCAGGCAGGGATCGCCGCTGGAAAGTTTTTCCGCCTCGGTCCGGGCAGCTTCGAGGAATATTCGCGCGTCGTCCGGGTTGGGCGATTCGGCGCGTAACAAAGCGAGGTGCGAATAGGGCGGCCAGCCGGCCGCGCGTCGTTCTGCCAGCGCGTCGGTGGCGAAACCCGAATAGCCATCCTTGATCAGGTCGAGCAATAACGGATGATCCGCGAAGCGCGTCTGGATCAGCACTTCACCCGGTCGTTGCGCCCGCCCGGCGCGCCCCGCGACCTGGGTGATGGTCTGGGCGAGCCTTTCGCTGGAACGAAAGTCCGTTCCGAACAGCCCCTGGTCGGCATCCATGACGATAACCAGGCTGATATCCGGGAAATCGTGTCCCTTGGCCAGCATCTGGGTGCCCACCAGGATTCGCGATCGACCCGATCTGACTTCATCCAGTTTGTCCGGGAGACTGCCTTTTCTGCGCGTGCTGTCGCGATCGATCCGGGTAACGCCGACAGCCGGAAATTGTTGCCGCAGAAAATCTTCGACCCGTTGCGTGCCCTGGCCGACCGGGATGAGTTCCTCCCGGCACTGCGCGCAATGAGCGGGAATTGCGCTGCGCTGATCGCAATGGTGGCAACGGAGCTGGCCTTGCGCAGCGTGCACGGTCATCCGGGCATCACAGCGCCGGCAACCGGCAACCCAGCCGCACTCCGCACAAAACAAGGCTGGCGCAAAACCTCGCCGATTAAGAAACAGAAGAACCTGGCCCCCCTGGTCGAGGTGGGTGTGCATCGCCATGATGCTCGGCGTAGCCAGGCCATGGTCGCTGCGGTGTGCGCCGAGATCGACGATGCGCATGCTGGGTGGTACGGCGCCGCCCGGACGCTCCGGCAACTCGCAAAGGCGATAGCGACCGCTTTCCGCGTTGTGCATGGATTCCAGTGCCGGTGTCGCCGATCCCAAGACGACGGGGATCCCATGCAACCTGGCCCTGACAATGGCAAGATCGCGCGCCGAGTAACGAAAGCCATCCTGTTGCTTGAAGGAAACGTCATGTTCTTCATCGACGATGATCAGTCCCGGTCGCAACATCGGCGCAAATACCGCCGAGCGGGTTCCAAGGATGATCGATGCCTCGCCACTGCGGGCGCAGCGCCATGCTTCCAGTCGCTGGCCGTCCGACAAGGCGGAGTGAAGTACCGCGAGCTTTCCCGGCAGACGATCGCGGAAGCGTTGAATCAATTGTGGCGTCAGGCCGATTTCGGGAACCAGCACCATTGCCTGCTTTCCGCTGGCAAGCAGGCGGCGGATCAATGCCAGGTAAACTTCCGTTTTTCCGCTGCCGGTTACACCAAAAAGAAGACTGGTCGCGAAGCGTCCGAAGGTCTCGCCTATATCGGTCACCGCCTTTTGTTGCGGCCCGTTCAGCGAAATGTCTGCGGGCTGTTTCTGGTCCGGCCGCTCCGGCTCGGCTTCAATCAAACAGCGCTCGACCAGCTGTTTTTCACAAAGAGCTTTCATGCTGGGACGCCAGCCTTTGAACAACGCCGGCAACTCTGCTGTGGACGCAGGCCCCCGCTCACGCAATAGATCGAGCAACGCCTGCTGGCGTGGCGCACGTTTCGGTGGGTTTTCAGTCTGGCCGAGAGCGGTCGTTCGCCAGTATTCGGGCGCGGACGGTAATGGCCGGGTTCCCCGCAACAGGGCCGGCAGGGCCGTTGCGAAGACCTCGCCCGGCGCATGATGAAAATAATCTGCCGACCAGCTCAGCAATTTCATCAGCGCATCGTCAAATACCGGTTCATCGTCGATAACCGCGAGTGCTCGTTTCAGCCGCGACAATGGCAATTCACTACTGGTGGCGGTCTCGAGCAGGACACCGACGGTCTTGCTGCGCCCGAACGGAACCTGCAGCCGCATGCCCGGTTGCAGCGGCTTCGATTGCCAATCGTCCGGGCAAAGGTAGTCGAAGTACCGGTTCAGGGGAGCATTCACCGCTACCCTTAGAATCAAGGGTTTATCGGCCGGCGTCGCTTTGGCAGGTTGTTTGGTGAAGGATGGCACTCTATTTTGTAGTATTGAAGTCGCAAGTCTATGGTTGGGTGGGGCCATTGTATTGTCAACCAAACCTGAACGGATGCGTTACTGGTATTGAAAAGGCGGCCTTTGTCGAGTGGTGGCACTGGGTGACGTATCGACCCATTTGACTCAGGAGACGACAAACTGGACCAACGACGACGAATGGAGTCTTTTTTGAAGGACGTAGAACGTCGGGCTTTCCGGATCGCGCGTTATTCGACTGGCGACACAGAGGAGGCGCTGGACCTGGTGCAGGACGCCATGTTGAAGCTGGTCAAGACTTATGCGGACAGACCGGCGGATGAATGGCCCCCGCTGTTTTACCGGATTCTCGATAATGGAATCACGGACTGGTATCGCAGGCGGGCTGTGCGCGGATCGGTGATGAACCTGTTTCAGGGTGCGGATGATTCGCAGGGACTCGATCCCATCGACGCCGCACCAGACCTTGCAGAGCCGGGTCCGGAACGCCGGGTTGGTACAGAGGAGGCGCTCGGCATGCTGGAAGCCGCTATCAAACGGCTGCCCGAACGTCAGCGGCAGGCATTCCTGCTGCGCATGCTGGAAGAGCTCAGCACAGAGCAGACGGCGACCGCAATGGGCTGTAGCGCCGGCAGCGTTAAAACGCACTATTTCAGGGCGCTCAAGGCGCTGCGTGAAGAACTTGGAGAAGTATGGTGAACGACAGCAAAGATCTACAGAGCAAATTCGAAGCGAAAGCCGGTGAAACGCTGCGTGGCGGTGATCAGTTTTTGGATGACGAAACCCTGACAAGGCTGGCGGCTGCCCGGGAACAAGCCCTGCTGCGGTTGAGCCACAGAAATCGAATAGCCTGGCCAGCCTTCGCTGCGCTCGCGGCCAGCTTGGTCGTTGCGCTGGTATGGTCGCGCTGGCCGCAGCCGGAAATGCCCGATGCGGTGTTATTGGAGAGTGTAGATCTGCTGGTGGCCGAGGAAAGCATCGAGTTTTACCAGGATATGGATTTGCTGCAATGGGCAGAACTCGAGGAGCAGTTATTACTCGAAGAGCTGGATGACGGGCAGGGTAATGTGACGGGCGGCGTTGCGGGATGACCGGCCGGCGGCGCTAAACCTGGCGAACGGCTTCACGCCCCGGATCGGCATTTGCAGAACCAAATTGTGGCCCGAGGCGGGGCCTGAGAATGTCGCCATGATCGATAACGTAAGCGCCATACTCCGCGACGCCGGCGCCGATGTTGAGGACATTG